>JANQOC010000507.1 GCA_028279265.1 Hyphomicrobiales bacterium | reverse complement strand
CGTCCGAGGCTGCGTGCCGCCATATCCAGGTTCGGCGACAGTTTTTTCATGCCGCCTTCAACTACACCTTCAGCCATAGCCATGAATCGTACCGTATAGGCGTAGATCAGTGTGAAGCCGGTTCCGGTGAGCAGCAGACCCCAGTGGAGACCGAACCTGTTTGTGAGGGCGGTGTTCATGAAATTATCGAAAGCGGCAAGGGGCAAAAATATACCGAGGGCCACAATCGTTCCGGGGATTGCATAACCGAGACACGAAAATCTGACAATGAGGTGGGCCGCTGGAGATTTGGCAATACGGAGCGTATAGGCCAGCAGGATGGCACATATGATGGTGATGAGCCCGCCGACTGTCGCAAGGGTTGCGGTGGTTACAAGGGCGTCCAGGAGGCCGGGATCCAGGAGGAAGTAAAAAAAGCGAAAGGTGAAACCGCCCAGTACATAAAGGGGGATGCCGAAACCGATCAAAGTCGGCACCAGGCAAGTCAGGGAAAGGGCGAGTTTGCCCGTTTTTGTCGGTTGCACCCGGAACAGGGTATCTACAGTACCAGATCCGCCATTTTCGTGAAATGCCCTGTCCTTGCGGGCTTTGCGTTCGGCATAGACAAGCAGAAATGCGACGGCCAGAAGGATGAGGGATATCTGTGCCGCTCCGGCCAGATTGTCCTGATTGAGCCAGATCGCAAACACGGAAAGGGTCAGGGTCTGCACGCCCAGATGTTCGACGGCGCCAATGTCGTTCAGGGTTTCCATCAGTGCCAGCATGACGCCGATGGCGACAGCAGGCCGGGCCATGGGAAGCAGGACCTTGAAAAAGATGCGAAACTGCCCGGCACCAAGAACCCGTGCCGCTTCGACACTTTTTGACCCCTGCAGGAGAAACAGGGAGCGAACCGCCAGATAAACATAGGGATAGAGGACAAAGGAGATAACAATTATTGCACCGAACATCGACCTGACCGGGGGAAACCAGTAGTCCCGGCTGGATGTAAATCCCCAGAGGTCGCGGATCGCCGACTGTACGGGACCGGTAAACTCCAGAAACTCGGTAAATGTATAAGCCGCGATATAAGGCGGTATGGCCAGGGGCAAGACAACCAGCCAGGCAAAAACCCTGCGCCCGGGAAACTCAAAAAAAGTGACAGCCCAGGCCAGGATGGAGCCGACGGTTGCCGTTAGAATGGCGACACCGAGCATCAAGACCAGGGTCGTGAAAGCCGCGGGCGGAATCAGGTTTCCCAATATGTAGACAAGACTTGAGAATTCACCCAATACGGCGATGACAAGCAGTGACAGAATAGGAAAAGCGATCAGGAAGGCGATGAAGAGGGCGACGAGCAGAAAATACAGATTTTCCGTCGTTGCCAAATAATATCTGACGCTGCGGAGAAAACCGGATCGCGATTGCATTGGATTAAATTCAGATGCGGACAAAGGACAACCTTATGCTCGATTCTGCCGGACCCCATGGTCGTAGCTGCAGCAGTCATAACATAACTTATCCCGGATTGATTTAAATTATGCAGGAAAGGTAAGCAAGTAAAAGAGAGGCGATTGGGTTATACTTAAATTTTCCGACAATGGCCTGTTCCGGCTCCGAGAATGAACGACTAGCTCAGGGACACTGTATGTGAACAACACAGTATACGGGCTTGTTTGCCGCCGCACCTACCACTGGCCGGAATACCCCTGCAGCGGGATAGAGGGATCACTGCTCCGGGGGCCATACTGGAATCGCCGTAAAATTATCTTGTGCAAGCGCAATGGATGCCGACGAGTTCCGAGAGATAATCAACCGAAAGGACAACTCAAAATAAGCCTTTGTATAGAGGCTTATTCAGGCTCTATCTGAACCGTCATGCCAATCACGGGCAACTAGGTTTTGGAATAACCGCGTTCCGCCAATTCTTTTGCTGAGAATGGCTTTTTGGATTTCTGCATTCGGTGAGTACGCCGGTCGTGGGGTGGAGATGTCTTGAACTTGCAAATGGGGCAAGGTTCATCTTTCGGAGTTCGCGTACCTTTGCGGCTCTTCTTTCTCGAAACCTTCCGCTTGGATTTTGTCGCTTTCAGCGCAACAGGTGAGCGTCCGGCGCCGCTGTCAACAAGCTGATAGTTAAATCCTAACGAATTAAGTACTTTTACCGCTTTCTCCGCATCGACAAGCGCCTCTTTTTTTGCTCGATCCAATAGTGCCGTTCGACGAGCGTCCAGGGACTTGAGTTCTTGTAAAACTGAATTTGTCATATAAATCCTCCGAGGAAATGAATTTAAACGAATAAAATCAACATCACAACTACTAATAAAAAAGGAGTTAAGATAACTACATATTGAGAATTCAAAAAGTATAGAACCAAGGTAGTATGGAAACGAACTACTATCTATAAAGCATTCATACTACTTGGCAAGTGTCGAGGGGCATAATCATCTGCCGCTTCTTACAATCTCGTCTATTATTTTCTGGAGTAGAACAAATACTTAGTTATTACAAGCCGAACAGCAAGAAAGCGCCTTTGTATAATCTTCAATAACCGGAGCAAACCACTGTTTCAACAATGGGAAAAAACACTGTAGTTGGAACCCTGATTATAAACGGCAAGTTGCGAGAGTTTGCAATGCAGCAAGGCAACAGTGCATTTTTGATCAACAGTGAAGTCAAGGCATTCAGAGATCAAATCCAATAGAAAAGCCGTGCGCAGACAGATGGATTTCGATCAACCTGTTCCCGGAACCCAGCCGGTTTGAACTGGCGAGATGCTGAATGGGGATTTTAGTAGTTTGGAAGGTGGCTGAAATAGTTGTCTATCGAGGAGGTCAGAGCTTCCGAGACATTTTTCCGCCACGAGAGGGACTTCAGGAGTTTGGCATCCTTGGCGTTACTTACATAAGCCAGTTCAATGAGCACAGAGGGTACTTCTGCTGATTTCAGAACGGCGAAGTTCGCATTCCGGTGCGGATTGGATTTAAGCTTCGTCGCATCCCCCATGAATTCTTTCAGCGAATCCACGAGCAGGTTTGTGCGGCCGTTATTGTGCTGAACCCAGCGTCGGCCGAGATCCATAAGTATGTTGCGAACGGCCGGTTCGAACTGCATTGAATCGTTCTGTGTTTTCGTAGAGGTCGGTATCAGGTCTGCGACTTTCATGCTTCGCTTGCTTCTGTTTGCAAGTCGCTTGGCCGTCTTGTCAGTGAGAGAATAAAACGTCGCTCCGCGCACCGATGATTGCCGCGAAGAAGAATAGTCGGCATGAATCGAGATGAACAGGTCCGCTTTTTGTTTCCGTGCAAAGGCCGCACGTTTTTTCAAGGGGATGAACGTATCGTCCTTGCGGGTCAGTTTCACCCTGTAGCGCTTGGTTTTTTCAAGACGTTCTTTAAGGTTCTTGGCGAAGGCCAGGACAACATCTTTCTCCCGGACACCGTGTTTGATGGCGCCGGTATCGTTACCCCCATGACCGGGGTCCACGACGATAAGAGGCAGGCTGAACTCCGACGGTGGATGCACGCGGACAGGTTTCGGCGGAACAATGTGGTTGGCAGAGCGTTTCATTCCCCGGTTCAGGGTCTGGGCAATGGGATCGTTTCGCGCCAGTCCGAGTTCAATCCGTGCCCATTCCTTTTTTGATGGCTGGGTGATGAGAGATTTCGCTACCTTGGTGGGAACGGTTGTTTCGATGACCAGCCGCGCTTTGCCCTTGATGACGAGCGCATACTTCACATCCCGGATCAAACCGGACTTCTTACGTTCACTCAGGGATGGTATTCGGAGAGGCATTTCCGGTAAGTCGACCACAATCCGGTTGGGATTGCTCAGGGTAAAAATGGAGTAGTCAACTTTCTTCGGGATTTCTATGGTGAATAATGTCAGATCGTCATTGGCGTGTTGTGCTTCACGGGAACGCACTTCTCCGGTTGCGAACAAACCGGCAAGAATGCAGACACCGACAATTGTGAATACAATTCTAATCCTGAGCGTTATACTATCCACGTCTTCACCCGACCTTGACCCATTTTACGGACATGATTTAAAACAGGCACTAATGCGCTGAATTTGCAAACAAACTTTGTAACCGCTCAGCCTGGTTTCCCTTCGCATAAACTGGCTTAGAAAAGCGGCGGTTCATCGAAAAGATCGTGGCAATCTTGTGACAACGCTTGTTCAGTCAAAAAGAATGCCGCAGTTTACGTTAAGAACATCCTAATATCCGTGTAACCGGAGGGTGAGGGAGCTAGAATATTGCCGGAATTGAACAAAATTGTCGTCATTGGCGCCGGACAGGCCGGAATTTCCGCTGCCGCAAAATTGCGATCCCTGGGATTTGCCGGAGAGCTGATCCTGATAGGTGAAGAACCGGAACTCCCCTATCAGCGCCCGCCATTGACCAAGAAGTTTCTGCTCGGTGAACTGCCCCGGGAGCGTCTCTATATCAAACCCGCGGCGTTTTATGAGGATCAGAACATCACAGTCATTTCGAATGTGAGAGTTGAATCGATCGTACCGGACGACAGGTCGCTTGTCTTATCGAACGGCGAAAAATGCAGTTGGGACAAGCTGGTCGTGACCACCGGGTCCGTGCCGATGGATTTGCCGGCTTCCTTTCAACCCGTCCCGTCCTCCGTGCAAACGATCAGATCACTGGCTGATATCGACCGGCTGCAGCCCCGTTTCAGCGAGAACAAGCGCCTGCTTATCGTCGGAGGTGGTTATATCGGTCTTGAAATTGCTGCTGTCGCTGCCAGCTGCGGTCTTGAGGTGACCCTGGTTGAATTGCAGGACCGGTTATTGAAGCGCGTCGCATCGACGGATACCGCCACCTATTTTCATGAGCTGCATGAGAAGCGCGGGGTTAATATCAGAACATCCACATCCCTCGCCGCTCTGGCAGGTGCTGACGGTGACACGCTGGAAGCCACGTTTGATGACGGCTCTTCCCAAATCGTGGATCTCACCGTTCTCGGTATCGGTATCCGTCCCGATGTCACCCTCGCCGAAGCCGCAGGTCTCGAAATCGAAAACGGCATATCTGTTGACGCATTCGGTCAGACGTCGCACCCGGACATCTATGCCGCCGGCGATTGTACGTCCTTTGTTTACAAGGGGCGGCGGGTGCGGCTCGAATCCGTGCAAAATGCCATTGACCAGGCGGAAAAAGTTGCCGAAGCGATCATGGGTGAGGCAACGGCCTATGATCCCGTTCCATGGTTCTGGTCTGACCAATATGACACCAAATTACAGATCGCCGGATTGAATACGGGTTTTGATCAGACCGTCGTGCGGGCCGGTGCCCGCGAGAATTCCCAATCTGTCTGGTATTTCAGTGGGGAACAGTTTCTTGCGGTTGATGCCATGAATGATCCCAAGAGTTACATGACCGGGCGCAAATGGCTGATGGCGGGAATTAATCCCGATGCCGCGCGGATTGCCTCGGGCGTGGATCTGAAGGAATGTGTTTGAGCAGATGATTACCGCCGGCCTGGGCGCGGTTCCGAAAATTCCTGATCTGGTTTCCGGGAGAGATCACGAATACGGTGCGAAAGCATTCGCCTTTCCTCAAGCAGGGCATTGAAATGCACGTCGCAGGCTGGAATGGGGCCGGTAAAACTCCGAATTTCTTCTGAGACTTCCTGAAGTCGATTTTGAAGGGCCGGAAGAGAGTCAGTCATCGGATTCCAACTACAATTGCGATTTACAAGGATTTAAAAGTTAGGGCAGGCCCGGGTTCAGGTCAATGGGCCTCGCAAACCTGCCTGATAAACTATTCGCGTAAACTATTTGCGCCCTTGGGCGCCGGAGAGGGATACAATCTCAAGTCTGCGTTGCAGAACCGGGTTACAGTTCTGGCGGTGTCATTCAGCAGAAACTCACGGATTGTTAGATTTCCGGATAAGCGTCCTGCACATCATCGAAGTTCCCCTGCACCGTAGAACCTATTTGATAGACCGTCCCGATAATGACAATAGACAAGGCGCCGGCGATCATGGCGTATTCGATAGCCGTGGCTCCTGATGTGCACAATAGGAAACGCTTCATGAGTCCCTGAGTAGACCGTTTTGCTTTACCGTAATCTCGATTTGACACGACGCTATCCTCCAAAAAGCAATCGGTACAAATGAAGCAAGTGGCAAGCCAATATTATTGGAATTCTAGAAATAGCAAATATCGGATCAACCCAGGGTTAGCCCGGTCTTAAAACCGGTTCGGAACGGCACAACAACCGGGAGCGCATTTAGAATTCGGAAAGAATTGGGCTGAGTTACAGGGAATGAAGGCCATCGTCCAAGGGTTCGAATTAGAATTGCTGAATGTATTAAAAAAACTATAATTGTCTTGATTCCAGAATCGGGACAAGGAGAGTTTAATGGGGGTGCGCATTGGAACGGTTCCAAAAAGGGGACCCAGGTCAGGTCGGATTCCGTACCTGATACTGTTCTTGATTTTACTGGTGGTTTTCTTACCGGGGAACCTGCGTGCCGAAAAGCGCGTGGCGCTGGTTATCGGCAATGCGGACTATCAACATACGACACCCCTTGCGAATCCGGCTAATGACGCCCGCGCGATTGCGGCGAGTCTCCAGAAATTGAACTTTGAAGTTGTCGAAGCTTATGACATGGACATTGACGGACTGTCGGAACAGCTCGATCGATTTTCGCAGAAATTGCAGGGGGCAGATGTCGGATTGTTTTTCTATGCCGGGCACGGGCTGAGCTTTGGCGGTAACAACTATATTGTACCGGTCGACGCCAAGCTCACAAGCCAGTTCCGCCTGCGCAGGGAAACCATACCCATTGATGAAATTATGAACGAGATGGCGGCCTCGGCACGGGTAAGCCTGCTGTTTCTCGATGCATGCCGCAATAATCCCCTGGCAGAAACGTTGCAGCGATCCATTCGAACAAGGACGCGGAACACTTCTGTCAATCGCGGTTTGAGCCTGATGAAACCCCGAGGTGAGGAATCCCTGATTGTGTTTGCCACCGAACCCGGCCAGGTCGCCGAAGACGGGAAAGGGGATCACAGCCCGTTCACCCAGGCACTCCTCAACCATATAGAGCGGCCCGGCATTGATATTGAAGTCATGTTGAAGGCCGTTCAGCGGGATGTGAAACGTGCGACGGATAACGCACAGCGCCCGGAGAGATGGTCGAAACTGGAAAGTAATTTTTCCTTTAACCCGCGTTCCCGCGATCCTGTGACCACGGGCACGCTGCGCAATGCCTCCCGTCCCGGCGCCGACACAATCGATCGCCGTGAAGAGCAGATTTACTGGGAAAGCGTCAAGGACCTGGGTGACGTGGAGCTGATCAAGGCTTATCTGGAGCGCTATCCCGACGGCAAGTTCGTCGCCATTGCCCGCGTGCTGGTGCGGCGGGTGGAAAATTCCACCACCCGGCCCACATCGGGGCCAAGTTTTGACTGCGATACAAGTTCGGGAATTGTCGAACGTACGATTTGCGGAAGCTTTCGGCTCTCCCAGATGGATGCGCGCATGGCGACCCTCTATTTTCGTGTCAAAGGCCGTTTGACAAAAGACGAGGCCGACGATCTGCTCAAGGAGCAGCGCTCATGGATATCGACACGCAATCGATGCCGCAACAATGCCCCCTGTCTGGAGCAAGCCTACCAGGAGCGTCTGACACGCCTTGACCAGTGGGTGAAAAATTGAGCGCGCCGGGCCGCGACCGCCTTTTGCCGGGCTGTGACTGTCTCCGGGTGTCTTTGATTGCAAAATCATTCATGGTGCGTGCGCTGACCCTGTCTCGGCGACGCGGCCTGATCCTGTTCGCTGCAGCGATATTCTTGCTGCCGCTGATACCCGTTCCCGTTCAAGCTCTGGACTGCAAGGCAAACAAGCTCGTTGTCGCTCTCGATATCGGTCATTCCAAAGCCGATCCCGGCGCGCGGAGCGCCCGGGGCAAGACCGAGTATGGGTTCAATCGCCGCTTTGTCGAGGAATTTCTGGCCGCTCACGGATCGCACCCGCATCTTCATTTCAAGAAAATAAATCCTTCGGGAAACAAGATTTCCCTGAGGGCGCGAACCGAAGCCGCCGCCGTGTTCGGGGCCGACCTCTTCGTTTCCATTCACCATGATTCCGTAAACGAAAAATATCTGAAGAAATGGAAGGACGGGGACAAGGTGCGAGAGCATGCCGATGCCTTTCGCGGATTTTCCCTGTTTGTGTCCCGCGAAAATCCCGCATTTGATGTCAGCCTGAAAGTGGCACGGCACATTGCCGCCGCTTTCAAGGAAGCCGGCTTCAGCCAGACACTCCATCACGCAGAACCCATAAAGGGTGAAAACCGGGAACTCATCGACTGGGATTTGGGTATATACAATGCCCCGTTTTCCGTGTTGCGCCGGGCAACCATGCCTTCCGTTCTCGTTGAGCTCGGAGTGATTATTCATCGCCGGGAAGAAGCCTGGCTCGACCGCGCATCTACGCGAAAACAGATGGCTGATCAGATCGTGAAGGCTCTTGCTCGGAGTTGCCGATGATGCAAAATTTTACGGTTAACAGTCCATAACCTGTTCTACCCGCGGCTCAATTTTGATTGTCTTGCGCGCCGTGGAAATGGCGTCTATTTTGTGAGATAAAATTTGGTGCTGCTCACTGTTGGACGGCCCACCGTTTTTCAAAGAATCATATTCGGGAGTGAAATAATGTCTTTAGACAACGAAACTCAAGATCGCACGCAATCCGTGCCGAACGAACTTGAATCCCATTGGATTCCCTTCACTCCAAACCGCGAGTTTAAGAAAGCCCCGCGTCTCGTCTCCAGCGCGGATGGCATGTACTATACAACACCCGACTCCCGCAGGATACTGGACGCGACAGCCGGTCTCTGGTGCGTCAATGCCGGCCATTGCCGGAAGCCGATTGTCGAGGCGATTCAGACCGCAGCCGGAACATTGGACTACGCGCCTCATTTTCAGTTTGGACATCCCAGCTCCTTCAAGCTGGCGTCTGAAATTTCGATGTCGGCGCCGGAAGGCCTGGACTATGTATTTTTCGGCAACTCAGGTTCCGAAGCGGTGGACTCGGCCCTGAAGATGGCCCTGGCTTATCAGCGCGCTATTGGCGAGGGAACCCGTACGCGTTTTATCGGACGGGAACGTGGTTATCACGGTGTCGGCTTCGGCGGTATCTCCGTCGGTGGCATGGTCGCCAACCGCAAGCAGTTTGCCACCCAACTCCCGAATGTCGATCATTTGCGCGCGACATATTCCCATGAACACCAGGCGTTCACCAAGGGGCAGCCGGAATGGGGTGCCCATCTTGCTGAAGATCTGGAAAGACTTGTGGCGCTGCACGACGCTTCGACAATCGCGGCAGTCATTGTTGAACCCATGGCGGGCTCCACAGGCGTGTTGCCGCCGCCGAAGGGATATCTTGAACGCCTGCGCGAAATAGCAAGCAAGCATGGCATTCTGTTAATCTTCGACGAAGTCATCTGTGGATTTGGCCGTCTCGGGGCGTCATTTGCCGCGGAGCGTTTCGGGGTCACACCCGATCTTATTACGTTCGCAAAAGGTGTTACCAGCGGCACTGTACCGCTCAGCGGTGTGATCGCTCACAAAATGGTTTATGAATCGATGATGGAAGGCCCGGAACATCTGCCGGAATTCCTCCATGGCTATACCTATTCAGCGCATCCCCTGGGTGTTGCCGCCGGTCTTGCGACTATCAAATTGTATAGGGATGAAGGATTGTATCAGCGTGCCGCCGAGCTGGAGCCCCTGTTCGCTGATGCGGTTCATTCTCTGAAAGACGCCCCGGGGGTCACGGATATCCGAACTCTCGGTCTCGCAGGTGCCATAGATCTCGAGTCACGGGAGGGCGCACCGGGAGAAAGAGCCTTTGACGCCATGCGCTACGCGTTCCATGAGCTTGACATCATGATCCGCATTACCGGTGATACAATCGCTTTATCGCCGCCCCTTATTGTCAGCGAAGATGAAATCGGGGTGATTACGGATAAAGTCCGGAACATCATCGGTAAGGTGTCTTAAGTGATCCGCTGCGACGGAGAAAAGCGTTGAGTTCGAATCTGAGAGAATCCGGAACAGTCACGGATTCTCTTCTCACTTTGTGTCTGAGGGAATTTTCAGGTTCCCCACTCGACCGGACAAACAGGTCTGCCGTTACTCAAACCGGTTGGCGTAGACATAAAGGGCAATCGCAAAACCACCACCGACGAGTCCCCCAATCAGGGTGAGCAGTCCAATTTGTAATTCGCCGCCCGTATACCGAAAACTGTCAATGACCAGCATCACGCACCCGAAAAGAAGGATTGCGCTCAGGATCTGCAGGACCGTTTTGGTGTCATAAATTTTGTTCGGTTTCATCGTTGTTCAACCCGATCACGCACATAAGATGCGGTTTGGATTTATTTGATCTATCACCTTGATAGATAGGCCTGCCGCTTTCTCACGCACAAGCAAACATTTTCATCCGGATGCCTGTTTTTGTTCCATTGTAATACCATTTTTTCATCGACAATGATGAGAATTTCATCAACCTGTCGACGACAGGACATCATAAAAAAAGTTTGAACGACAGGCGCGCCCATATTGAATTTTAGTGTCTTGGAAAATTCATAATTGTTCTTCATAATTCGCACACTCGGAATTCGTTGGAAACTCTGCGCCTCTTGAATCTAGACGTTACTTTCCCAAATATCTGAGAATGAAAACCCGCCCCCCGGGGCTTTTTGACGTTTGCGGGAAAGGATCCCCCCTATGAGCCAGTCTGGCACTGTAAAATTTTTCAACCACTCCAAAGGCTATGGTTTTATTGAGCCTGAAGATGGAACAAAAGATGTTTTTGTCCACATAAGTGCGCTTCAGCGTTCCGGCGTTGGAGAGCTTAATGAAGGAGACAAAGTGTCTTTTGAAGTGGAAGATGATCCTCGCGGTCGAGGCAAACAAGTCTCATCAATTTCACTGTCATAGATTTTTCAAGGTCTACACTTGATAAATTGACGGCGCGTCCTCTTGAGGATGCGCCATTTTTTTTTGGGGGGGACCTCAACCAGCGACTTGGCAATTTTTTTTTCGATCTTGAGAAGTACCGGTCAGCTCATCGAGAGGAAAATCATATAGAGAACGGTCGAATATTTTGCGACCTCTGCGAAAACCGGAGAGCCCGTTGAGAGACCGGCACTGCGCCACACTCCGACGGTGACCAGTACATTATATGGAAGGGGCAGGAAGTAGAGGGGCACCAGCCAAACCGCGGACCATTCATAGATGACCGCCACATAAAACAAAACCGAGGTCACCAGGTTCAGCAGAGTACCCCAAACGATCACATACCAGAAAAACATGTCGTTTAAATTGACACCGCCAGACCAGATCGCCTGGATCATTGCAACAAGCCTGGAATTTTTCATAGGCAGGGGGTCCATTGGGCAGGGAATTCCGAGCCCTAACAGCTTAGGCAAATATACTGGTGATGGCCAGATTGTTAGCGCCCAAAATGACGCATCCGCGATCCAAACATTCGCCCATGATCAATCAATTATTGCGCGCATCAGTTCCTGAACAGATCAATTCTGATTCCTTTAATATGTTTTCCTTCGGTCCTGATGCTGATGCGTTGATAGTTTTCTCTACGGAATAAGTTAATCACCGCTTCTCTTCGAAAACTATTCACCTCCAGTCTGAAACCATTTTTAAGCCAGGTGCCTTCGAGACCGCCGGACCTTTTGGTGAAGAGCTCCTGCCATTTTCCGTGAAGACTTGATCCGTTCTTTTTCACTTTGTTCTTGAATTCGAATTTCATCCCCGCCACCGATACACAGCGGATATTCTGATGCAGCCTTTGTTCGCTCACAAAGGGGAAATAAGTGGCCCGGCAGTTGATTTTTTCCCGGCCGCCTTTCCGCAGCAAAAGGTAACCCGTTCCGATCCAGCGACCGCTGTAGCTGCTGATCCCATCGGCAAGGGCCGGAGGCGTCTGGGCAAGAAGAAGCTGGGCTATCATCAAAGCAAAAAAGACATGAAGGGAAAATCGCAGGCGGATCGAGAATAATCTAGTCATTGAATGAAACCAAAATATCTGAATTGAAGCATTAGAAAATAAATTTGGGAGATCTAAACACGGGATCCCGGTGATAGATCAGCGGTAATGGTTTTCCCTTAACACGAGAGCTCACATATGCCCAAACTGTGATATTCATCACATTTTCAAGCGGTAATCCGACCCACATGAGTTGCGTTGATACGGACATTCAACAACATCGGATAGAAAGGGATGGAATCCATGAACGATATGTCGGAATTCACTACGCAACCGGACTATGATGGCATCAAGTCCAAACAGCTGGTCGCCTGGGCATCGGGAGACTATGCACGCATTGGTGTGACCCTCCAGATTGTCGGCGAACAGCTGGCTGAGGCGGTTGACTTTTCCCCCAATGCCAACGTGCTTGATGTTGCCGCCGGAAACGGTAATGCCACGCTTGCCTGCGCTCGCCGCTGGGCCCGGGTTACAAGTACGGACTATGTAGCGCAGTTGCTCGACAAGGGCCGGGAACGGGCGGAAGCGGACGGTCTCGATGTGACTTTTCAAACGTCGGATGCGGAAAACCTGTCATTTGGCGACAACTCCTTTGATGCGGTTGTGTCGACATTTGGAGTCATGTTCGCCCCGAACCAGGCGAAGGCTGCATCTGAACTTGTCCGTGTCTGCCGGTCCGGCGGAAAAATCGGACTCGCGAACTGGACACCGGAAGGTTTCATAGGCCAGCTCTTTAAAACTCTCGGCCGACATCTGCCGCCGCCGGAGGGCCTTAAATCTCCTGCTCTCTGGGGTACAGAAGACTGGATCGAACAACATTTTGCAGCGGCGAGCAGCAACCTTCAGTTTACCAAGCGAACATTTATGTTCCGCTACCCGTCACCCGACTTTTTCATCGATCTGTTCCGGACTTATTATGGTCCCGTCCATAAAGCCTTCCTGGCCCTTGATGGAGACGGTCAACGGGCCCTAAATAGCGATCTTCAGGATCTCGTTGAGCAATTCAACACGGCAACAGACGGAAGCATGCGCGTGCCGGGCGAGTATGGAGAAATCGTCATCACGGTTAAGTAAGCGATCGGGGTATTAAAACCGTTTGCGCGGTAATCAACACACCTCGATCAATGATTGATTCGAACGGACACGAGACAAGCGTTTTGTGTCCGTTTAACTTTGACCCCATCTGACAGATGAATTGAAGTTCTTTTTTTGAACAGGAGTATCGGAGAACTTTTGCCCGTTAAGGACATTTGCAAGAAATATCGTGCAATCACAGACAGTTTCACTATTATAGTGGCCTGAATGTATAACCAAGTTGAGTAGTATAAAGTTTGTCATGGCGATTTCAGAATCATATCGAACACACATCCGCGTATTCGATACGGAACTGCAGAAAATCTATAAGGCGCTATCGGCACGATCCCGGCACTCGGACAAT
>JANQOC010000496.1 GCA_028279265.1 Hyphomicrobiales bacterium | reverse complement strand
AGGTCAATCTCTCGATCATTCTTTAGTTCGATCGAGAAAGGCAAGCATGCGCTGGGCAATAAAGGATGCGTGGGTTTCAAGGGCGAAATGTCCGGTGTCCAAGAGATGAAACTCCAGATCTTTCAAGTCCTTTTTGAAAGCATGGGCACCAGGCTCCGGGAATATGACATCGTTTTTACCCCATACGAGTAAGGCTGGCGGTTGATGTTTACGGAACAGGGACTGCCAGTGAGCATATTGGTCGACATTGGTTCTGTAATCCAGAAACATGCGCAACTGGATGTTCTTGTTACCGGGCCGGTCGAGCAGATACTGGTCGTGAATCCAGTTGTCCGGTGAAACAAGATGCTGCCTTTCTTCTGGAATCCCGTGTGTCCATTGCCACTTGGTTGCTTTCAATTCAAAGAACGGTCGCAGTTTGTTGCCATTGGCCGCCGTCGGATTTTTCCAATACTGTTTTAGGGGGTCCCAAAATTCTTTGAGACCTTCGGAATAGGCATTTCCATTCTGGATAACGAATCCCCTCACCCGTTCCGGGTGTTTCGCAAACAGGCGGAATCCCACAGGTGCCCCGTAATCCATGACGTAAAGCACATAGTTCGGTACGCGTATTTGCTGAAGCAGCTCATCAACGACAGCGGTAAAATTTTCGAACGAATAATCGAATTTATCCGCCGGTGGCTGGTCGCTCGATCCGTAACCCGGATAATCCGGCGCAATGACGTAGTACTCTTTCGCAAGTCGCGGAATGAGTTTGCGAAACATGTGACTTGATGTCGGGAAGCCGTGAAGGAGCACGATCGCCGGATTTTCAGAGTTTCCGGCTTCGCGGTAAGCGATCTCAATTCCTTGTATCTGAGCCCTTTGGTATTTTGTGGTTTCCGAAGCGATAGCATCCGGTCGGGCGTCCACGACCTGTGCCGCGAAAACGTTGGTCATTGCGAAAAGGCTCAGCACAATCAGCATTGTTAATTTGATGATGACTACGGGAAGTGTCCTGTTCATTTTAATCTCCTTATTGAGTTTTACAGAATCTGAAAGGGATTGGAGTTGGAACCCGGTTTCAATCAAGGCGCATCAGTCTGAAACGGTGGTTTCACCGTGTTTCTCCAAGCGCCGCCATTCATCGGGGGTAAATCGTTGGGGAATGTGTTGGGGGCAGTTCCAGTCAAACGCCCTGACATGAATTTTAACGGCTCTTTCCGGAATGGCCTTATAGGCGGGATCGTGCAGATCCGTGATCAGATCCGAGAGACGATCGCCTTCCACAATGGATGCCTCGCCCCAAATTTTAAGGCGTTTTCTGACACGGTAATCGAGGAGGATCAGGGAAACGCGATTATTACCGGAGAGATTTCCGACAGACAGATACTGACGATTGCCGCGAAAATCCGCATAAGCGAGGGTTGTTTGATCCAGAACGCGGAGAAATCCCCGCGGACCTCCGCGATATTGCACATAGGGCCATCCGGATTCCGAAACCGTTGCCTGATAAAATCCATCCTGATCCGAGATAAAATCGACCTCTCTCTCGCTGAGACTGTGTCCGTCACGATAACGATCGTCGAGAAATTTTGCATAAGTTCGCCGGGACCCCATACGATCCTGGACCTTCTGAACGTTTTCTGTGAATGCAATCTCCGCAAATGCGAGGGCCATGGCACTGTCTCCTTGATAATTTCAAAGGCAGATTCGGAATGAATCCGTGTTCCGTGACCTGGATATAGACAATTGCAATAAAATTGATAATAAGTATAATTATACATATACAATTGCAAAAAATGGAATAATGGATCGATTCAAGGAACTCGCTGCTTTCGTCGCTGTGGCCGATGCCGGAGCGTTCAATGCCGCGGCGCGAAAAATCAATCTATCTCCCTCTGTTGTCACACGGGTCATAAACGCGCTTGAAGAACGGCTTGGAGTCCGGCTGTTTACGCGGACAACAAGGAAGGTTGTTCTGACCGAAGCCGGTGAGGGTTTTTATGAGGATGCCGGCCGTATTCTTGAGGCATTGAATGAGGCCGAGGCGCACGCTTCCGGAGCCCATCAGCAGCCGCGAGGTCAACTGACGGTGACAGCGCCGGTCTTGTTCGGGCAATTATATCTGGTGCCAATCATAAACGAGTTCATTGAGGACTATCCGGAAATCGAAGCTAACGTGTTGTTTCTCGACCGTATCGTCAATCTTTTGGATGAAGGTATCGATATCGCACTCAGGATTGGCGCATTACCGGATTCGAACCTGTTTGTCCGCCAGGTCGGACATGTACGGCTGGTGACCGTGGCTTCTCAAAAATATTTGGAGCAATACGGCGTACCGCAGGATCCAAGGGAATTAGTTGATCATCGAATTGTTAATGGCATAAATCTGAGCTCGAGAAGCAATTGGCAATTCTCGCTGGATGGGCATCGCGTTAACGCACGGATAAATCCCCGGCTTACCGTCAATACGGCCATGAGCGCCATCGATGCTGCGGTCGCGGGCGGAGGAATCACGCGCGTGCTTTCCTATCAACTCACGGACAAATTGCGCAGTGGGGAACTCGTGGAAATTCTGTCTGATTGGGAAGACAGGGAAATGCCGGTGCAACTCGTTTATCCCGAAGGAAGGCGTGCCCCTGCCAAGTCCCGAGCCTTTGTCGAACTGGCGAGCTCTCGATTACGGGAAAGAGCAGCGACCTTCGCAGCTATGTAGTCCCCACTGAACGACGAAATTGCACATTTTTATCCGTTGAAGAAAGTTCAGAGTTGATGGTGTTTGGGTGTAAAATATCAGCATATTGCCGAACACATTCATAAGGATGAGACATCTTTCATGAAAATCGCGCTGTTGAGCACTGACAAACTTCCGGCTTTTCTCGGCGAAGATCATCCCGATGAAGAAACGCTTTTTGCCGAGGATTTCAAGCTCATCGAAGCCCTTGAATTGCAGGGACTGTCTGCGGAACGCGTGAGCTGGCGGCGGTCCGATGAAGACTGGTCGCGCTACGATTGTGTCCTTGTGCGCAGCACCTGGGACTATATTGATGACTATGAATTGTTTCTTCAGACGATAGGTGAAATAGAGGCATCCGGGGCGCGGCTTTTGAACCCGAGGCAGGTCATTCAATGGAACAGCAGCAAGCGATATCTCGGAGAACTGATGAGTCTTGGAGCCTCTGTTGTTCCCTCACTTATCCTCGAAGACGGGGATTGGTCCGCTGCCGAGGTTCAATCTATTCTCGCGCACGGAGAGAGCGAACTGATTGTCAAACCGCTTGTCGGCGTCGGGGCATTTCAGCTCCGACGTTTTACGGACGTGCACGACATGGACAAAGTACGGCGATCCGGTGAGCTCGACTATCCGGTTATGGTCCAGCCCTTTTTGTCGTCCATTCAATCGGAAGGTGAATGGTCATTCGTGTTTGGCGGTCAGCAGTTTCTCTATTCCGTTCTCAAAGTGCCCACCAAAGGGGACTATCGTGTTCAGGTTATGTATGGCGCCCGCACACTTCCCCGCAAGCCTTCGGACGATGACCTCGCTGCGGCGCGCGCAGTGCTGGAAAAAGTTCCTTACCAAACGCATCTGGCGCGCGTTGACATGGTACGAATGCCGTCGGGGAACCTGGCGCTAATGGAATTGGAGCTCATCGAACCGCAACTCTATCTCTTTGATGTTCCCGAAGCCGCACAAATACTGGCCGAAGCGACCCGGAACTTTCTCATGCCCTAGTAAGTCTGCCAGAACAACCGGGCCCGTCTCTCCAGGTCAGATCCACATATATGTGTTCGACAATGAGTTCGGCGGTACGCAGAACTCCATAGGGAACCTCAAACCCGCTTGCGAAGTTCGGTTTTCAGGACTTTACCGTAATTGTTTTTCGGCAGCGCTTCTATGAAGTGATAAAGTTTAGGCCGTTTGAAGCGGGCGATGTGTTCAAGACAGAGGGCGTCAAGATCTTCGGCCGGTATTTCCGAACCCTCTGCGGTAACGACGTAGGCGACGACAGTC
>JANQOC010000488.1 GCA_028279265.1 Hyphomicrobiales bacterium | reverse complement strand
CTTTTGGCGCGGCGCATTCTGGGAAGTGTTCCAAAATATTTCGATGTCGACAGTTTCCGGGTTCTTGTGGAGCGGCGGCACAATGCCATTGGCGAACTGGTTACGGTTTCGGAAGCAACTGTGAAGGTGCATGTCGACGGCGAAGTTGTCATGTCCGTCGGCGAGGGCAACGGACCCGTCAATGCCCTGGACAAAGCTCTGCGCAAGGACCTCGGACGTTATCAGGACTACATTGCCGGCATCGAGCTTGTTGATTACAAGGTCCGAATCTTAACCGGCGGCACCGATGCCGTGACCCGGGTTCTGGTCGAAAGCATGGATGAGCATCGCAACCGCTGGTTTACCGTCGGTGTATCACCCAATATTGTCGATGCCTCTTTCGAGGCCCTCATAGATTCCATCAATTACAAACTCATGCGCGACAAGGCGCCTGGGTTAGACGGCTGAATTTCCTGAATTTAATTAGGCGCCCCTAGCGAAGAGAGCCCCGGTTGGCGGCGAAACCGGTGAAATTCGTCCCCCAAAATCCGTTGCTCCCAAAAAGAGTTATACGGTTCAGGCAAGTATTTTGGAAGGCGATGCTCTGAAAAAGCCTGTGATTCCCGGTCGTTACGGGTAAATTTTCGATTTTGGCTATAAATAATTCTGTATTTTTCCAACATTCCTGACAAAATAGCGAAGAAGATTTTTTGCGCTCGAATAGGAGTGCGCCCGCACAGTTTACAAGATCAGTTTTGATTTGATTGAAATTTCAAATTATCAAATATTATTTTGGACTGAATTGAGTCGAATCAATATAGTATGCCTTAAACTGGCCCGCCGGTTTGGATATGCGTCAGTCAGATCCGGACAGGGGTCGAACAGGATAAGGGGAAAAAGTTATGGCACGCCCACGTGAATTCGATGAAATAGAAGCTCTCGATAGCGCTGTCGAAACATTTCGTGACAAAGGCTATGAAGCAGCTTCTCTGATGGACCTATTGAAGGCGATGGATTTGTCGAAATCGAGCCTTTACAACAGTTTCGGCACGAAACATGAGCTCTTCCTTGCAGCCATCGATCACTATGCCAAGAAATCTGCGGACCGATTGTCACAACGGCTGTCGAGTTCCTTTAGCCCGCGTGAAGGTATCCGCAAGGCCCTTGAAGGTATTGTCGACGACATCATGGAAAGCGGTGATCGTCGCGGTTGTCTTCTGCACAACAGCGCCATTGAGGTTTTACCCCAGGACCCGGAAGCCGCCCAACACATTGAACGCGGTGTCAATCGGATGAAGGACGTTTTCACGCAAACCGTCCGGGACGGACAGCGACGCGGTGAGATCATGGGGGAAAGAGACCCGGAAGAGATCGCCAGCTACCTGACCATGAGCCAGATGGGTCTGCGATCGGTCGGCCGGGTAACCAATGAACGGCGCCAGCTGGACCAAATGGTCGATTGCGTGATGAAGGCGGTTTAAACCCCGCAAACTGCAGAATTCTCAATACCAGATTCCAGGCCAGGGCCAGTGATAGCGCGGGTGCAGGCTCGCTGGCCCGTACCCGATCATCGAAATCATGGGAGTATCCTGGATGACGATTGGCGGCAGTTTCGCGCGCAAATCCGCGAGGCGGGCGATGCGGTCCTTCGTCGGCGGGTGCGAACGCAGCAGCGAAGGCTGTGGGATACGCCGTCCAGGCGCCAGCATATCTTCCCAGAAATGACCATTATCGCGGTCAAGCTTGCTCAGTGCCGAGGCCAGGGCCGCGGGGTCGCCGGTGAGCTGAGCCGCTTCCAGGTCGGCATCGAACTCCCGGGCCCGTGAAAGCGCAAGTTGCAGAAGGCTCGAAATAGTCGGCGTGAAGTACAGGAGCAGAGCCGCACTCCAGGAAAATGTCGGCTGGCCGAACAGGGCCAGCGGCAGGTTCAGGATCACAAGCCCGATACCGATAAAGGAGAATATCTGCGTGACCCGGGACATGGTATCCGCAAGCCCCATGATCCAAAGGTCATTGTTTCGAATATGGCTGATCTCATGGGCCAGAACGGCGGCGATTTCCCGAAGGTTGAGCTTTCTTAACATGCCTTCGGTCATGCCGATAACCGCCTGGTTTTCACGTCCCGTCGCAAACGCGTTCAATGTGGCGCTGGGAATGGTATAGAGCCGGGGGATCGTCGAGAGTTCCGCCCGATCGCTTAAAATTTCCATGATACGCATGAGCTGGCGCCCATGATTGGGATCGACTTGCTGGGCCTTGTAGATGCGCATAAGCATCTCCGGCGGCATTCGCGGGGCAAAAAGGAACACAGCCAAAACGCTGAACGTTGCAACCAGCAAACCCATCCATCCCCATAACAGGCTTGCGGCTATCGCCGTTATGGCCATCAGCCCGACGAGCAGGAGAACGGAATGGAGAATATTGCGCATGCGATGCAGTTTCAGCCGTTCCCGGGATAGAAACGGCCGTGCTTCCGCCTGGTACCTGTCCGGCGGATGCTGCCGACGCCGTTCATCCAGCTCGGATTGGAGCGCCGCCCGCGCCTCCTTCAACAGGTGGGGAAAATTTTGCGTGGAGAATTCTTCGAACAACATGAACAAGCATACCTGCAGTCAATCCGGACGCGCCCAGCAGTCTCTTAGCCGGCAATCTCATGTCCGGCATAGAAATAAAGGGCTAACTGCAATTATTATATCAATGGATTCATGAATTCATCAGAATTTCTCGGCGATTTCCTCATCTTGGCCCGCCTGTGCACCGGTTTCCGCAACCTTCAACAGATTCTGCAGGTTTGAAACAATATCATCCGCCCTGTCGACAATCTCGAAATTGACATCCAGACCCTCGCGAATGAATTTTTCGCTCTTCATATGGGTGATCAGGCCCCTCAGGGGATCCCAGAAATTCTCGATATTGGCGATGACGATCGGTTTTGTGTGGCGGCCGAGTTGTGCCCAGGTCAATTGCTCGACGAGCTCCTCCAGAGTGCCGATTCCGCCGGGAAGGGCGACAAAGGCCGCAGATTTCTGAAACATCAACATTTTTCGCTGATGCATGTCGTCAGTGACGATGAGATCGTTGACGTTCTTTAGCATCCGTTCCTTATCGCTGAGAAATTGTGGAATGATTCCCGTAACATAGCCGCCGTGGTCCAAAACGGAGCGGGCAACTTCGCCCATCAGCCCCATACCGCCACCGCCATAAATAAGGCCCATACCGGCATCCGCGAGATTTTTCCCGAGAATGCGTGCAGACGCGGCATAGACGGGATTTACGCCCTCGCCGGAACCGCAATAAACACAGACATTGATTGCCGGAATTGAGGAATTCGTCGGTTTCTGCATGTGAGTCCTTATCTATTTGTTTCTTCGACGAAAAATGCTAAACACATCGACTGTGCCCCAGGGTGGGCCGATCCGGACCGCGATAATTAACGCATCGGGGGGCGGCTAAATTGGGGCGTATGTAACTCTAGGCGTTTGTATGGTAAGTGTCATATTGACTGAGGTCTGGCTTTAGACCAATAAAATTCATCATCAAACTTTAATGGATAGGGTAAATAGACGCGAAGCTTTTGGTTGTTCAGCGTAACCCATGAGTACAAGGGGTCCAGAACCATGAGTGGTGGACGAATATTAGCAACTGTTTTGGCCGTCATCCTCGCCTATTCCATCGGTGTGGTGTTGTTGTTGAATTGGGACGATGTCAGTAACCGATTCGCCCAATGGACCGGAAACCAGCCCGAAACAG
>JANQOC010000483.1 GCA_028279265.1 Hyphomicrobiales bacterium | reverse complement strand
AAATTTTTGTGAGATCTTCCTTGGACAAGTCGAGGCTGTCCAGCACTTTTATGGTTTCGCGAATATACATGCTGCCCCCTTCCGGATCGAAAGGGGCGTCGGATGCGAACATTACCCGGTCAATATCAAAGAACTCGAGCCCGCACACGGTTGCGGCACGACTGCCGAATGTCGCCGTGTCCGCATAAAACATTTTGAAATAGTCCAAAGGACGTTTTTTCATTCGCTTCAGCAAACCCTCATAATCCTCATCAGCGGTTCGGCTGCCGAACTGATCCAGGCCCGGCCCGATCCGGCCTTCAAAATAGGGCGCCATGGCACCCAGATGGTGGGATAATATTTTGATTTCCGGAAGACGATCAAAAAGCCCGGAGAAAATCAATCGCTGCATGGCGACACTCGTTTCGTAGGGCCATCCGAAGGACCACCAGATCTCGTAAAGAGATTTGTCTTCATCAGCATAATCAGGAACATTGGCCCCGCGTGCCGGATGCAGGAAGATCATGGAATCCAGCTCTGCCATGCGATCAAAGAGCGGCTTGAATTCGGGCCGGTCGAGGGGGCGGCCATTGACGTTGGTAAAAATCTGCACACCGACCGCACCTAATTCCGATATAGACCGATCCATTTCCCCGAGGGACGCTTCAACATTGTTCATGGGTAGCGAGGCAATAAAACCCGGAAAACGGCCGGGATATTGATCAACAAGCTCTGCCATCCCGTCATTAGCAAGTCGCGCAAGATCAGGCGTCTCGTCCGCAGAACCCATAATTTCAATAGGTGGTGCGGATAAAGAAAGAATCTGGCGGTAATCATCGCCAAACTCCTCGAGCATGCGAAACCGGGTTTCGACATCATGTAGAAACGGAATATTCAGCCAGCGTTTGATCTTTCCTTTGTCCTCGACGGTCGCCGCCATGCGTTCAAAGAAGGATTTCGGAAAAATATGATTGAAGACATCGATTTTTAACACTTGGAAACCGGACCTTTTTTGCCTGCAATTGCTGCATTTCGCCTCTTCCAGAAAAGACGTTTGACGGCAGTCTAGCGGCTAAGTCCCGGACTGTCAGCCTATATTGAGACTGTCTCTATGGGAATGGCGGCATTGAATCGATGCTCTAGCCGCCTTCGCAGGAAAGCGCGATATCAATAACTTTGCTTGTCTTGAGCTCGGCTTTGCCCTGGGTTGCATCGCTGATACATTTTTCAAGGGCCATAGCCGCATCATTATCCTCGCGGCCGGAAACTTTTTTAATGAGAACACCGGACGCCTGCTGACGGATCACAGGATCTGCAGCCCACCAGTCTCCGATGGTTCCGGTTTCGACAAGTGAGTTCGGGGACATCTGCGCGAGCGCGGGGGAAACCGCAAGGAAGAAGAATAAGGAAAGATATTTCATTGTTTCGCCTTGGTCCTGAAGAGAAAATTCTATCGGAAAATTCCGTTCGAATTGTGATTTAATATCAGGAAGCCATCACAACAAGGCGAAAACCGGCTTTATTTCATCTACACATGCATGCCGGCTTTGGCCCGGACCGGTTCGTCATCCGTCCAATCCAGCTGTGCTTTCAAATTCTGGATATCAAGCTCCCGGGCTTCAATGGCTTTCTGTAACAGCCTGATTTGGCGATATTTTTGCGCATCGTAGGAGAGGCTCTGAATGAGTTGCTTATTGGTTCTGATTTGCTTCAGATTTTCTTCAATAAGATCCTGAATGTGCGCCGCATGATCTCTGGACATACACTTACTACCACAATTGCTAACTAAACCGGGACCATGCTAGCGAAAGGGAGTTAATAAAATTTATACTTTAATTTTTGAATCAACAAAGCAGCCAAATCGGAAACTTGTCACAGGCATTTCAAATCAGATAAGAAGACTTTACGTACCGGGGTGGTCCGTCGACAGGATCCCGCTCGAATGGCGTTTTTGTAATGAGGTCTAAAGCT
Organism: Hyphomicrobiales bacterium; assembly: GCA_028279265.1. GTDB lineage: Bacteria > Pseudomonadota > Alphaproteobacteria > Rhizobiales > CAYWUX01 > JANQOC01. The sequence goes on along the minus strand of JANQOC010000483.1, from coordinate 374 downwards.
CAGATGAATATCGTCACAAGTCGCTTCTGACAGAGATTCACGGATCCAGCGTCCCGGTACGACTTAATACTCAAATTTTCTTCCAAAACACTTTATGCTTGATTTGAATTCCCGTCCAAATTCTACGGAAGGAAAATCGACATGACGGACATTGATGAATTACGTTTGAAAATCGAGGGTCTCGTTCCCGACGGCCAGGACCTGCACCGCAATACCTTATTCGAGGGTTTGTATGAGTCCCTGCCCAGAGATCCGCAAGCCAACATTCTTGTGTACACGGCGGAGATCCGGCCCATGGGATATACCAATCCCCATGCGCACAATGGCGCCACCTTCTTTTTGGCGTTGCAGGGCCAGTTCGAAGCCCATTTTGA
>JANQOC010000461.1 GCA_028279265.1 Hyphomicrobiales bacterium | reverse complement strand
ATGAACTGGCCGGTTTCAGGGCGCCACGGATCAAGGACAGGATAGGGTTTCAGATCCCGGCATACCAGTCATAACCCCGGTCTTCCCAGTACCCGCCGTGACCGAGACCCACATCCGCAAAGGAGTCCACAAAGGTGATGGATCGAATATATTTGGCCATCTTGTAGCCGAGCTGACGTTCGACTCTAAGCCGCAGGGGCGCGCCATTGGCTATAGGTAAATCACGACCGTTCATGCCATAAGCCAGAATCGTCTGCTCGTGCATGGCATCTACGAGGTCAATGGTCTCATAATAGGCATTGCGGGCGCCGCGGCCGCGTTCGTCAAAACAGGTGAACAGCACATATTTCGCTTTCTCCGTAGGGCGAACTTGCTTCACGATTTCGGAGAAGCGCACACCCGTCCACTGGGCGATGGAACTCCAGCCTTCGACACAGTCATGGCGGGTGATCTGGGTGCGCGACGGCAGGCGGCGCAGTGTCTCGAGATCATAATCGATGGAATTCTCCACGTGCCCGCCAACCTTCAGCCTGTAGTTGGCAAAACCGCCATTGGCAAGGGTTCGGTAAATCTCTTCCGGCGGATTGATGACGCCGTTGGCCCGCTGGGGCTGCATGATGGCTTCCGGTGGGAATTCCTTGGCCAGCGCCGTGCGCGAAAGCAGAAGGCGCTGAGCCCCGTAAGTCAGGTCGTTGGCGCGCTCCATGAAGTTCCTGAGCCAGTGTTCTTCATTGGTCAGATCGTCCAGGATATTGCAGCCGCCAAGGGCCAGGGATGACGTGCCGGCGGCAAGGCCCTGGAGAATATAGCGGCGTGAGGGCCGGTTCCGCTTCGCGGTGCTCATTCTAGTCTCCCTTCCCCGGGCTGGTTTTGTACCAGCCGGTGATGATCGATCTCAACTCGTTGATGGGACCGGCCGCGAAGATCATGACGATGTGCACAACAAAGAATCCCATGAGGAAAACCATGATCAGAAAATGCAGGGACCGGGCTGTCTGGCGGCCGCCGAAAATTTCCGTCAGAAATGGAAATATCGCGTTGGCTCCGGGAGACATGGTCAGTCCGGTGGCAATCATCAGCGGAAACAGAACAAAGAGAACTATGGCGTAGGTCAGTTTCTGCAGGACATTGTAACGGGCGGTGTGATGAAAGCGGAATCTGAGATGATCAAGAAGGTCCCGCGGCAGCCGCCGGAGATCACTGAGACTTGGAACGAGATCGCGGAGATGACCGTTGAACAGGCTGGCCAGCAGCCAGATCACCAGGGTAAAGAAGAAAATCCAGGCAAAGAACAGGTGGATCACCCGTCCCGTGCCCAGATCCCGGGAGGAAGGAATCGTTGCCCATTCGGGGAATGCTTTGAGGATCGGGCGGGCGTCCGTGCCGGAAACGCCCAGGATGCCGGTGGTATCAAAACGTTTGCCGAGAATTTCCGTGTAGCCCGAGACCTTTCCGTCCTGTCGGACGTCGCCGATCTCGAGAACCGTGTTGTCAAAGCCGAAACCGGACTGGCTGCCCAGATAAAGAGTGGGATGGGCATTGAAGATTTGCAGCCCTGTGGTCATAAGGAAAAAGAGTGAGATCGCCCACACCCAGTGGGTCACCCGGGTCCAGACGGATTGCCGGTAGACGAGTTGTCCTTTTTCGGCAGGCACGGCCTCGATCGTCGCTGCAAGGTGCTCGTTTTCCCGTAACGCCATGGACGCCACTCCCGGATCGTTGAACTTGTCGTTCAAATATTGGGCAGGCGGTCGCTTTATTCCTCCGAAAATTATAAACAATTCATCACAATTGTTAGGATTGGGACGGGCAGCCGAATTCCGAACAATTTTTCAATGATTTAGCGATAGTCGCCCGGAATACACGCCCTCCAGGTGAAACTCGTCATTGGTGATGAGGACGGCTGAAAATCAGGAAAGGTAATCCCGAATGTAGCTGTGCCTGAGGTCCGCTATCTGCTCGCGAATTTTGGAACCATGTTCCTTCATGTTCGCATATTCCTTGTCGGAGAGGGCTTCGGTAACGGCTTTGCGGAAACTCTCGGTTTCCTGGGTGGACTGCCACCAGGACTGCACATGGGGACGCTCGGAAATCCAGATATCAAGAAGCTGCAGGTAATCCAGGCGGGCGACATAAGGCATAAGATTGATGTCACCGAGGCTTAACCGATCTTCCACAAGCCAGGTCCGGCCATCGGCGAGGATCTCCTCCATGTCGGCAAATAACTTTTCGAAATTGGCGACGGCCTGGAACACGTAAGGTGAGTCTGTGCCGTGCTCATAGGTGGAAGTGTAGCGGGCGCGGCGTTCCGGATCACCGACATTTCGGAAGCGGACCTCGCGCTGTTCCGGGGTCATCTCTTTCAGCTTCTGGCGAAACATGGCGGAAAAACTGATCTCTCTTGTACCGACAAACAGGTGCTCGTCCACCGCCTTCGACCATTTGCGCATTTTTGTGCGCGAGAGCGCATTGGCCGGGATGAGGGCCGGTTCCGGAAACAGATTATCCAGATATTCGCAGATGAGCGTTGACTCGTTGACGATGTCATCGCCGTTGACGAGGGTCGGCACGACCCCTTTGGGATTTAGCTTCAGATAAGCAGGGCTATATTGTTCGTTCTTGAAGAGACTGATATTGGTCGTCTCCCATTCAAGATTTTTTTCGTGCAGGGTGATAACCACCTTCTGAGAGCAGATGGAATTACCTGCTTTGTAGAGTTTGAGCATAATGCCGACAAATCCTCCCTTTCACATCCTTAACTGCGACCGGTTTCATCGGAAAGTGCTTTCGATGTCCCCAGCGCCGCGACCAGTGCCCCGCTAAAATAGATCACCAGACCGGCCATTGTCATGTCCGAATACATCACCCGGCCTTCAATCCGTTGCAATATGAATATAAGCAGCGGTGCCGTGGCGGCAATCGAGGCCACGGTCAGGGACGAGGTGAGAGAAACGGCACGCTGCACCGCATAGATGGCGAAGGCGAGAACGACGAACCCGATCAGAACCGCGCGAACGAGGTCACCCGGAGCAACCGCGGATTTGGCATCGACACCGGCGAGAGCACCAAGCAGTGCCAGGACGAGGAACAAAGGAAAGCGGGCGACGAACTGGGTCGAGGGGGCGACACCGACACCGTGCAACCGTTTCGAATAGAGCAGCATAAAGGATATGAGAGCGCCGGACAGGATCGCGAGCGCGACACCTGTAAACGCGACCGCCGGACCGCCACGGACAAAGCCTGAATAGCCGAAGATCGTAATCCCCGCGAGCCAAACCACGGCCAGGGCAATGACGCCAAGGCCCAGCCTTTCGATGGCGTTGCGGGATACCGTCGCTTCCGCAAAGCCGAGCCGGGTTGCGAACACGGTGGTCAGCGGAATGAGGCCGGAAAAGACAGCGAAGGCCACAGCCGGTTCGATGCGCTGGACGGCCAACAGATATGTAATCCAGGCACCGGCTGTGGAAATATTCAGCCCGAGGAGGGCAGAGGGGTGGCGCAGCGTAAGGGAAATCTGCCCGGGATTCGTAATAAGAAGCCAGAGAAACAGGGTGAGAGCCGGCAACCCAAACACCAGTCCGGCGAGTAAGAAGCTGTCGACCGACTGCAATACGCC
>JANQOC010000448.1 GCA_028279265.1 Hyphomicrobiales bacterium | reverse complement strand
GTCTCCCAGGTGCTGTGAGTGGCAAAGGCCGCCGCAAAGAGAGGGGCCAGCGTCGATACCGATCCGTCCATCAATCCAGCCAGACCGGGCTGCACAACCTGCAGCACGAACATGCGACGCTTCGTTTCCTCCTCTTCGTCCGTTACGTCGCGGGTGAGGTGGAGTTCACTCAATTGCTCGGCCAGGGAGGCGTGTTCCATTTCCGCTTCCGCGAGATCTCCAAGCAATTTTCTGACACCGGTGTCCGTCGTCAGCCCGATGGCCCGTTCATAAAACTGGCGGGTCTCAAGTTCGATGACTTCCACCTGCTTACGGATGGCATCCAGCCCCATGGCCTGCACTTGCCAGTGTGGCCGATGGCTGATAAATCCCTTCACATCCTGGCGGCGGATGTACGGGATATGGGCGCCGAATTTCGTCTCGTATAAGTCGATAAGTTGTCGGCGGTGCTCATTTTCTTCGTCGGCCATGGCCATGAAGACCTTGCTGGATGCCGGATATTTGCCGGACAGGTATGCCGCAAAGTCCCGGTAAATGCGGCCGTGTTCCTCCTCCAGCGATATAGCCAGGGCTAAAACTTCTTGCTCGGTAAGTTCAGAAAATTTTTTCATGAAGTGTCTCTGGATTGTGAGCCTGACAATAGTTTAGAATAGTTCTAAATAGTGAAAATTCAACGGTTGACACCCTAAGATTCGACGAAAGACAGAATTTTCAACACCAAACTTCCGTTCCGAATCAAGACAAAAACTTTTACTCTCAGCTATTGCGTGGTGTTAGTTTATTGTCATGTGAATGCGATTCAAAAACGCTGATGAGAACATGGAATGACATTTGTAGATCGTAGCCTCGATAAATTTGGTCGCTGGCTTGCCCGTCGGCTTGAAAGCGAAATATCGGGGTACGAACCTATAGCACCCTCGGATCCGGAAACGCTACTGCGCGTGTTGCAACCCGGGGACATATTGCTGGTTGAGGGAAACCAGAAAATATCGACGGCGATAAAATATTTGACCCAGTCGACCTGGTCCCACTCGGCCATGTTTATCGGCGACGCCATTGTCGAAGATCCGGGGAGCGCACCCGACGGCGAAGGCCCGAACGTCGGTCAGCCCCCACAGACCGAACCTCTGAGGCTTATCGAGGTGAATATCGGTGAGGGATGCGTGGCGGTTCCGCTTTCGAAATATCAGCAGTTCAATACCCGGATCTGCCGGCCTGCGGGACTGACCTGGGAGGATCGCCAGACCGTCATTAAGTTCATGATTGACCGAATTGGACTTGAATACGATACGCGCAATATCATCGACCTCATGCGTTACATGCTTCCCACGCCGCCGGTGCCGACGCGGTGGCGCAGACGCATGCTGTCCCTTGGATCAGGTGAGCCGACGAAAGCAATTTGCTCGTCATTGATCGCCCAGGCCTTCCAGCAGGTTAAATATCCGATTTTACCGATTATCGAGCGCCCGGCGGAAAAAGACTGGACAGCCAGTCCGAGAACCTATAGCCGAAGAGAGATATTGCATATACGTCATCACAGTCTATATGCACCAAGAGACTTCGATATTTCTCCTTATTTCGCCATAGTAAAACCGACGATCGAAACCGGTTTTGACTACAAAAACCTCAAATGGGGCAAGTCTCCCAAGACATCGGAAGTTGATACCAAGAACAGTAAAAGTAACGGATCTGAACCAGCAATAGAAAGCGATGTCCAAAGCGTTGAGGAACCATCCGCAGAAGACGTGTTCAAGGGGATGAAATAAGCGTCCCAATGCTTGACGGAACTGAATGCATTGATAAAAGCTCATCTTTATGACCGATAAATCGGAAACCACGCCCCTGGATCTAATTCGCAATTTTTCAATAATTGCGCATATTGATCATGGAAAATCGACCCTGGCGGATCGGTTGATCCAGACTTGTGGTGGACTGACGGATCGTGAAATGAAGGAGCAGGTGCTGGATTCCATGGAACTTGAGCGTGAACGTGGGATCACCATCAAGGCCCAGACTGTTCAGCTCAAATACGCGGCCAAAGACGGCAATACCTACCAGCTCAATCTTATCGATACGCCCGGCCATGTGGACTTTGCCTATGAAGTCAGCCGGTCACTGAGTGCCTGCGAGGGATCGCTGCTTATCGTCGATGCTTCCCAGGGCGTAGAGGCACAGACCCTCGCCAATGTTTATCAGGCGCTCGACAATGATCATGAAATTATCCCGGTACTGAACAAGATTGATCTGCCCGCAGCGGAACCCGATCGGGTGAAAAACCAGATTGAGGACGTGATTGGTCTTGATGCCTCCGATGCTTTGGAAGTGTCGGCGAAAACCGGCGAAGGCATTTCGGATGTGCTGGAGGCGATCGTCAATCTGCTGCCGCCGCCAAAAGGCAAACCGCAAGCGCCCCTGAAAGCCTTGCTCGTCGATAGCTGGTATGATGCCTATCTTGGGGTGGTCGTTCTCGTCAGAATCGCCGATGGCGTTTTGAAAAAAGGCCAGAAAATCAAACTCATGTCATCCGGCGGCACCTATCTTGTCGACAGGGTGGGCGTGTTCGAGCCGAAACAGGTGATGCGCAAGCAGTTGAGTGCCGGAGAAATAGGATTTTTCACGGCCGCGATCAAAGAAGTTGCGGACACCAGCGTCGGCGATACGATCACCGAGGAAAAACGGGAGACCTCGGAACCGTTCGAAGGTTTCCGGGAATCCAGCCCGGTCGTCTTCTGTGGACTTTTCCCCGTCGACTCTTCGGAGTTCGAGTACTTGCGCGAAGCCATGGGCAAGCTCCGGCTGAACGATGCAAGCTTTCAGTTTGAGATGGAAACGTCAGCGGCGCTGGGATTTGGTTTTCGCTGCGGTTTCCTGGGCCTGCTGCATCTGGAGATCATCAGGGAACGGCTGGAGCGGGAGTTCAACATTGAACTCATCACCACGGCCCCCAGTGTGATTTATCAGATCTATCAGACGGACGGCTCGATGATTGAATTGCATAATCCTGCTGATATGCCGGATCCGGTGCTGATTGATCGAATTGAAGAGCCGTGGATTTCTGCGACAATTCTCGTGCCCGACGAATATCTCGGAGCCGTGCTCAAATTGTGTGAAGACCGCCGCGGCCGGCAGAAGGACCTGACCTATGTGGGATCACGGGCCATGGTTGTCTATGACCTGCCGCTCAATGAGGTTGTCTTCGATTTTTATGATCGGCTGAAATCCGTGTCCCGCGGCTATGCGTCGTTTGACTATCAGATTACGGGATACGAGCCGGGACAGCTGGTCAAAATGTCGATACTCGTCAATGCAGAGGTTGTGGATGCCCTGTCGATCATCGTTCACAGGGAACGAGCAGAAATGCGCGGCCGTGCCATGTGCGAGAAACTCAAGGATCTGATTCCCCGGCATTTGTTTAAAATTCCGATCCAGGCGGCTATCGGCGGTAAAGTCATTGCCCGTGAGACCATTGGTGCCCTGCGCAAGGACGTCACTGCCAAATGCTATGGCGGCGACATTACCCGAAAGCGAAAACTGCTGGACAAGCAAAAAGAAGGCAAAAAGAAAATGCGGCAATTCGGGCGTGTCGAGATTCCTCAGGATGCCTTTATTGCCGCACTTAAAATGGATGAGAACTAGCTTGTTTGGCGCGTTCTATTCTGCTGCTGCCCGATTTGCCCGTCCCCTCAGTTCTCCGGTGATCACGTAATTCAGGATTTGGACAATTTCATCGGCTGTGCGTGCAACGGCAAGAGCGGCGCCGTCCACTTCCTTCAAGGCGTGGCGGTGTTCCGGTTCGTGCATGGTGATGATCGGTTTGCCAAGAGCGGCGGCATAGCCGGCATCGAAGGCAGCATTCCACTGTTTGTATTTTTCTCCAAACCGGACAACAACAATATCCGCTTGTTCGATCATTGTGCGTGTGCGGATGGCATTCATCTTTGCGCCCTTATGGTCATGCCAAAAAGGATCGCTCTCCGCACCCAAAATTTCGACACCACAATCGTCGCTGTTCTCGTGAATTGTGACGGGTGCATTGAATTCGATGGGTAATCCTGCGGCTTCAACTCCGGCTTTGATTTGCTCGCGCCAGTCGGTGTGAATTTCACCCGACAAATAAACGGTCCATTCTTCCATTTCTAACCTTCCATACGACTTTGGCCATGCGCGGAGACTGTCTTCAATGTGTCTCCCATATGCGCCTCCAGTTCTATTCGGTCGTTTTATAACATGAATAAATTAGGGTTTCGAGCGACCAATTTATAGCCAATTTTCGGATTGTGAAACCGTCCACAGCCTATAATTTTCCCAACCGCGAATCGCTCTATATGGGCTAAACAGGGGCTCTAAATCGCATTTGCGGAGGGTAATATGTCAGACCGGCGCAGGGCTCGGAAAACCAAGGTCCGTTCCACAGCGAAATCCATCTATCAGAAAAAAACGATTGCGCTGATCTATGATTTTGACGGTACCCTGTCGCCAAAGCCGATGCAGGAATACACATTCTTTCCCAAAATCGGTCAGGATCCCAAGCAGTTCTGGGCCGAAGTTGGCCGGCTGTCCAAAAAACACGAATCCGAGCCGCTTATTACCTACATGCATCTCATGTACAAAAAAGCGAAGGAACGCGGCGTTGAAATCAAGCGAGACGAACTGGTTAATCTCGGACGCCAGGTTGACCTGTTTCCCGGAGTCCTGCAGTGGTTCAAGTCGATACAGGCCTATTTGAACACATGCGGGGAGAAATCAATTGAATTGCGGCATTATATGATCTCCTCGGGGCTGAAGGAAATCATCGAAGGAACGAAGATTTTCAAAGAGTTCCACAATGTTTTCGCCAGCGAATATTTGTTCGATGCCTACGACCTGCCATATCCGAAGCGCGTGATTACCGATACGTCGAAAACCCAGTACCTGTTTCGAATTAACAAGGGTATCGAGAACCTGTCCGAGACAATCAATACCCACATGCCGGAAGACGATCGACCCATTCCGTTCCAGAATATGATTTATTTCGGTGATGGTGAGACGGACGTCCCGTCCATGGCTGTCATGCGGAAAAATGGAGGGCATGCGGTTGCCGTCTACCCGCCAAACGGTAATCGCAAAACCTGCATCAATCTCTTTAATGCCGGGCGCGTGGATTACTTTGCGGCGGCGGACTACAGCAAGTCGTCAGATTTGTTTCGTCGGACCTGCCTGCTGATCGACAAGATCATTGCCGGGATTCGCGTTGCCGAAGAAAGCTGGAAACTGCAGAAATCCATCAAAAAGTGAAGCCGCTGGGCGCATTTGGCGCACTGCGCCAACCTGTATTGCTCACCGGGAACCCAATCACTATAATCTCGCCAAGAATAGAAATTACCGTGGTTCTTTTACAGGAAGACTAAATGAATCATTGGACAAGTGTGACTGCGATAAGTCTAGCTTTGGTTCTGGGTGGAGAAGCCGGACTGGCGGAAACCATCCCGGCCAAAAAGCTATTCGGAAAAGTAGAAGGGCCTTCGACCCAGACCTCTTCCTCGATTGGCGGCTATACCAAAGGCTGTTTAGCCGGCGGCAAAATGCTGGCGATTGACGGACCGGCATGGCAAGCCATGCGCCTCTCGAGAAATCGTAACTGGGGCCATCCCATACTGGTGAATTACATCGAGAAACTGGCGACGGATTCCAAGAATTTGGACGGATGGCCCGGACTTCTGGTCGGGGACCTGGCCCAGCCCAGGGGCGGCCCCATGCTGACCGGACACCGCAGTCATCAGATCGGTCTTGATGCCGATATCTGGATGATACCCATGCCGGCGAAGAGATTCGATGCGTCTGAAAGGGAAAAAATTTCGGCCAAATCCGTGCTGGCAAAAAACAAAATTTCCGTAAACAAGACAATCTGGCAACCGGGCCATGTTGACCTGCTCAGGCGAGCGGCGTCTTATCCCGGCGTGGCGCGTATATTTGTTCATCCGGCTGTGAAAAAGGAACTGTGCAGCGCCGAGCAGGGGGATAAGAGCTGGCTGCGGCGAGTCCGGCCCTGGTGGGGACACCATTATCACTTTCATGTGCGCATGAACTGCCCCCTGGGGAGCACAAGCTGTGTCAATCAAAAGCCGCCGCCTCCGGGTCATGGCTGCGGCGAGGAACTGACCAAGTGGATTGCCCGTGTCGATCCCACACGCAAGCGGCCGAAACCGAAGAAGCCAAAGGTGAAGCCGAAACCGCGTCGGCAGCTGACAATGGCCGATCTTCCCCACTCCTGCATGAATGTCATGGGGGTAACGGCCCGGGAACTGGCTGAGAGGTCAGTGCCGCTGCCGGTCAGGAAAAGCAAATAAGGGTGGGATGCGGCGATGAGTGAAACGGAGTTTCCCGCGGAGCTTGCAAATCAGAAAAATGTGTTCGGTGAGCCCCTGGTGTCATGCTCATATCAGCCGGTGACGGGTTTTTACAGAACCGGCTGCTGCCATACAGGGCCTGAAGATCTCGGCGTTCACACCGTGTGCGTCGAGGTGACGGACGCGTTTCTTAACTTTTCCAAGTCCGTCGGCAACGATCTTTCGACGGCGCGGCCGGAGTTTGATTTTCTGGGGCTGGAGCCCGGAGATCGCTGGTGCCTGTGCGCCGACCGTTGGTTACAGGCCTATGAGGCGGGCGTGGCTCCGCGGGTTATCCTCGGAGCAACCCATGAAGCGACCTTGAGTATCGTTGACCTGGCCCTGTTAAAGAAACACGCCCTTGATCTGCTCTAAACCCTGGTTGGACAAACCTTACGCTGTCGTTTCGGGAAATCGAATTCCGATGCCTCCGAGGCCGCAATATCCGGCCGGGTTTTTGGCGAGGTATTGCTGGTGATAATCCTCGGCAAAATAAAATTCTTCGGCATCAATGATTTCCGTCGTGATGTCTCCGTACCCCGATTTTTTCAGTTCTGACTGGAACCGGTCTTTTGACCGCATCGCACTTTGTCGCTGGTCATCGGAATAAACATAAATGCCGGAGCGATATTGTGTGCCGACGTCGTTTCCCTGCCGCATGCCCTGGGTCGGATCGTGGCCTTCCCAGAACAAGGCCAGAAGCTGTTCAAAAGTTATCGTCGCCGGATCGAAGACCACCTGTACCACCTCATTGTGCCCCGTCCGTCCGCTGCAAACCTCCTCATAGGTTGGATTTGGCGTCAATCCGGCGGAATAGCCGACGGCCGTTATAAAAATTCCTGCTTTTGTCCAGAAGAGCTTTTCGGCACCCCAGAAGCAACCGAGGCCGAACATGGCTTTCTCGTAACCTTCGGGATAAGGCCCTTTGAGGGGATTGCCGTTCACAAAATGCCGTTCGGCTGTGGGAATTGGGTCACTGCGACCGGAAAGTGCATGCTCCTTCGTTGGCATGTCCACGTTTTTCTTGAATAAAAACATAATCGCTTCCAAATTAGAGTGTGATACGGAATTTGAGCAACATATGGGAATTAGTGTATAAATTTCCACTCCAGAAGTCAGCCGGAAGTGGCGTAGCTGGAGAAATCGTGATGAGATCGCGGCACCAAAACGGCATTTCCGTCTTCTGATTTTCGCCGAAGTTTCCGAGGACCGGTATGTTGAATTGTCCAAGTGGGAGCGTACCATGTCGACGACAACTGTCGAAAAACCCAGAGTTTATAAAATCGGCTTCTTTCGCCAGCTGCTTCAGTGGATCACCTTTCTGCTCCTTCTCCCGTTTTTCGTAAGTATGCCGATCATGATCGGTATGCGTGCTTTTCACGGTCGCATATTCGACGCCGCCTGGCTGACCTTTGTGGCCATACTGTTCGGAATGGCGCTGATCTTCCTGGGACTGCAAATCCATGCGGCTCGGAAAACAAGAATTCGCATCAGCGAGGCCGATGTCGATGTGGCTGTTCCCCAATGGCGCGGACCGACACCCTTTTCACCCTACGAACAGGCCAGGCTCCCTTATGACCAGATCAAATCGGTCGAGCAGAGGGGCGAGATTTATCGTAGTCTGGGAATTCTGGGATTGAGGCGCGTTTCCAGTGTCGTGACCAATGACGGGCAGAGATATGTGTTGGGTTACTCAACCGAAAACGAGGCCGACGCCCCGATACCCTTCAGCAATATCGCCAAGGATATCGCCGAGCGGGCCGGCGTGCAGCTGGTCGACAAGGGGGCCGTGAATGTCGGGACCCAGGTCGGTGCCGCGATCCGCGGCACGCCGGACTGGGATGCGGAACCTATTGACGAGGAAACAGTCGAGCAGACACGAAAACGGGCCCAGCAGATCTTTGTCGCAATGATCGGCGTATTCTTTTTGCTGGTGATTGCCGGTATCATAATTTCCGTGGCAACTGACTTTACCAACATATTTGGATAAAATCCGAGCCCGACAGTCTAGTTGATGTAGGGATTCTTGGTATGGCGTTTCCTGCCAATCCAGTAAATTGCACTGCCGAGAACCGTTAGACAGATCCATGTGGGAGCACTCATAAAGGTCGTCAGAACGGGATCCCAAAAGATGGGATGGATTTTTGTTTCAAAGAAACTCTTGATGGCCGCGTAGCTGGTTTCACTGATGGAGAGCCACTGTTCAATCAGGGATGTTGTGATGATCCTGTCGGCGGCAACGGATT
>JANQOC010000447.1 GCA_028279265.1 Hyphomicrobiales bacterium | reverse complement strand
GTGACGGGGCCATCGTTCACGAGGGAAACCTGCATATCCGCTCCGAATTCACCGGTGGCAACGGTGATACCCTGCTCGCGAACCAGATCGCAGAAATGTTCATAGAGCAGCTTGCCAATTTCCGGTGGCGCCGTGTTCGAAAATCCGGGACGGTTTCCCCGAGATGTATCCGCACCCAAAGTGAACTGACTGACAATAAGCGCCTCGCCACCAACATCTGAGAGCGATTTGTTCATCTTACCGGCATCGTCCTTGAAGATACGAAGCTTGACGAGCTTGTTTGCCAGAATTTCGGATTTCATTTCCGTATCCGAGGTCATGGCGCAGACAAACACCAGGGCACCGGGGCCGATCCGGCCGATGCTTTCACCTCCGACTTTGACTTCGGCTTCAGAAACTCTCTGGATCAGGCAACGCATAAATCATCCAAAATACAGGGTACTTCCAAATTTTACTGGTCAGCGAACATATAATCTAAGTTCAATCTCAATCGTTGGGATTTGACCGTGTTTTTCCAAGAATATCAACCGGGTGGTACGGGAAAACGTTGTTGACACTATGGCGGTGATCTTTGGGACGCCTTCGGGAGTTGCCGTTCTAAGGCAGTTTTAGAAATGATTGAGATCGCCTTTTCGGCATCCGCAAAAAAAAAGACCCCTGATATCTGGGGGCCATGGGGCAGCCTAATCAGAGGTCTTTGATCTGCTTCCGGGATTTTCAATCGGCGAATTTCGTCCCAAAAGCGACCCATGAGCAAGCACGGGTATATATATAGTGCAGTGATTCTCTCAATGCGCAAAGTCGGTTTGTCGCACTGTCAATCAGCAGTTGAACAACATGTGGATGATTGGAGATGGGAAGCAGTTCTGAACCAAATTTTCCAGAAAAATAACCCCGGCGGTGATTTCCACAAAGAAAGACCTCCGAAATACGCAAGTACATCAGAGGTCTCTTTGAATACGCAGTACTCAGTTACGCAGAACTATATTCACTGGGGTTGGGGTTCAGTGAATAGATACAAAGATATATGTACGGCGACTTAAGTCAATTCGACGCCGAAGATATACACAATTCATCAACAGGTGATTCACAAAAAAGTTCGAAATTCCGGAAAAAGTACAAAAAAGGCTCCCTACGCAATACGAAACGGGAGCCCTTTTTCGAGAAGAACTTGTATAACTCTTCTTCCCCTGACTTGCCGATGACAATAGGGGTAAAGAGCAAATAGAGTGCTAAGGAACATGGTAAACACAATCTAAAGTTTACTTGTCGGCGGGTGATCCATGGCCATTGCCGGGTTCAAGCTCCCCCGCCCTCTCCGGCATCCGCTGTCCAGCCGACCCTCTTCCAGAAATCCAACACCTGATCGTATGCCGCATCGGAACTCTGGGCAAATATCAGTCCGACCATGACAACAATCAATGTCGGCAGAAGCACAATTTGGGATAATTTGAAAAAACGCCCCAGCCGCGGGCGGGAACCGAGAAAATTCCCGGAGCGCAGAATCGAAAATCCGAGCATCAGAAAAATGGCGATATAGGTGACAACAAATACCTGGTCTGAAATTGTCGGATGTTCGAATTCAACCTTGGGTATCGCCAGGTACAAAGCAATGGACGACAAGAGCGCCGTTACCTGAATTGCGACCACAGATTCCAGCCGGCTCTCGGAAATGAAAACGGAAAGATAGGTGACAAGGAGAATGACGATGAGCGGCACGATAACCCGCAGGTAGAAGTCGGTGGAGAAACGGTACAGGGTCCACGTGTAGTTGAACTTATATAGAGGAATGATCGATTGCTCGGATACATGCTGCCCGACAACGGAAATAATATCCTGATCCGCGCCAACGTGATGGGATATGGGTCGCCAGCCTTCGGCCTCAAAAAACTTTGTCCGCAGTTCCCTCGGCTGCGGTTGAATGAGAAAAGGCTTCGAGGCGTCTGCGGGCTGGAATGAGATTGAGAACCGCTGCTTGTCAAACGGGTAGTTTCGCAAGTCCGGATCAAACCGGAATGTTCCCGAGACCTTGTAGAGACGCAGATCGTCTCCCAGATCGCTGGCTACCTCCCTGCCCTTGATCTGTCGGATATTGATGAGTTTCTCATTGCTTGACTGAGCGTGAACCGCATTGGTGAATTCAATGTCTTCGAGCTTGACATCTTCACCGCCACGCAAAGAGAGATAGAATTCGGCTTGAAAAACATTGTCGTTGCTGTCGATACCAAACAGGCGTTCGAGATCGACCCCGATATAGATAACGGGAACGCCGCGCCAATGGGCCTGGGCGCGTCGGAATTGTTCCGGTACAAGCGTCGGCAAACGGACCTTGTCGGGACTGTGCAACAACAGATTGTCCTGGGACGATCCGCGGCTCCTGGAAAACGACCAGTCCTGCCACCATCCACGATAGATTTGTTCACCCGCCGCAACGGTTGAGAGATGAAAGCGGATCTGCTTTCTCAGCGTATCGACCTCTGTCGAGGTTGACTTCAGTGCCGCATCGGCAATGAGGCTCAACATGTCGCTGTACTGAATGCCCCGACCAACCGAGCGCTGGTTGACGCGATCATCAATCCGAGTGTTCTGATCCGGCGGTGTCTTGTTTTTGCAAGACTCATCACCCCCGAGATTGAGACTGTCATTAAATATCCACCGCTGCCGCGGCGTTTCCCAGATCCGGGTGCGTAATCGCTCGTTGAAAACGCCGGGAACGCCTTCCCGCGCCAGCGCGTACAACTCGAAATCCGCCGGCGACAATTTGATCAGATTCTGGATCGTGCGAATACGTCCCAGAACGACGAAAACCGGGACTTTGACACCCGCCTCATGAAGTTCCTTGAGAAATCGGGCCCCGGGTCCACTGTAAATGGACAAAAACAGAATTTCCGGTTGCCGCTCTTTCAACTGTTCGATGATGGATTGTTGAACTTCAGGATCGAGTGAAAAATCTCCTTTGTCCGGAAACCAGAAATTCTGAAAGCGGTTACCCGAGGCCTGGTTCAACTGTTCCGCATAT
>JANQOC010000441.1 GCA_028279265.1 Hyphomicrobiales bacterium | reverse complement strand
TGTTCCGCGAGCCCCTGAATTTCGGCCTGAATGGTCTGCTCCAGCTGACGGGCAAAAAGCACATTCGTATTCCAGTAGATATAGGCAATGGCCAGGCCGCCGGCGATGGCGAAGAGCGCGAAGAAACTCATGGACAATCGGAATGTTGTCGTCCGGAACAGTTTGGGGAGCGCGCTCAACAGTCTCGACTTCCTCTAACTTTTAAGCCCTGATGTTTAAAAATTTCACGGCGCTTACTGGAGCGTCCCGCAGCCAAAAGTGGGGGCTCCAGAGTGGCACCCTAACCGCAATCACCGCCATCCTCAAACCCGTTCCGTCGTTGTCGTAAACATCTTTGTTCTTTTAAGTGTCTTTTTCCACGGGCCCAAATTTCAATAGTTCACGAAATTCAAGATAATGGACTGTCATACCTGAACCAAAATAATCCCGGGACTAGGCGAAAACCGCCGCTCAGTTTCGCAGATGCCCTTCATCGGACATCATGTAGCCGGCGCCGCGAATTGTATGCAGCAGCGGCACATCGAAATTCTTGTCGATCTTGGAGCGGAGCCGGGAGATATGTACATCAATGACATTTGTCTGCGGATCGAAATGATAATCCCAGACATTCTCCAGGAGCATTGTCCGGGTCACCACCTGCCCCGCATGTTTCATCAGGTACTCAAGCAGGCGATATTCCCGTGGCTGCAGTAGAATATTTTCGCTGGCCCGGGTGACCTTGTGGGAAAGCCGATCGAGGACAAGATCGGCAATGACATAGCGGGTTTCTGCCTCCTCCGGCTGTGAACGCCTCGTCAGGGCTTCCACTCGTGCGAGCAGCTCGGTAAAGGCGTAGGGCTTGGTGAGATAATCATCGCCACCGGAGCGCAGCCCCTTGACCCGGTCGTCCACTTCCCCGAGGGCACTAAGGATCAGGACCGGCGTCTGGTTGTCTTGCTTGCGTACCGCTTCGATCAGGGCCAGACCGTCGAGTTTGGGCAGCATTCGATCAATAATCATCACGTCCACCGGCGTTGCCAGGGCCGTGTCGAGTCCAAGTTCCCCGTCGGCCTCCCAGAATACGTTATGTCCGCATTCCTTGAGAGCCTTGATGAGGAAAGCAGCCGCTTCCTGATCATCTTCGACGAGTAAAACACGCATTGTAAAATTCTATCCTCTCGATTTGGCTGACCCGTTAGCCGTCCGGAGACCTATCTTTCCTGCGGGTATAATCCAGGTGCTGATGCAGATCAAATAGAGGCCGGTAGCGGGAACCGTATCCCGTCTGCAACAAATCCGCAGATTTATCGGTTCATATTCCAAGTTTCTTGTCCGGTATATGCATGTGGCGCGACTAGGCTAAGTCGCGCCACATGGCTCCCACCCGCAGTTGGCTTGATGCCAACTGCAGAACACTGCTCGGATTTATGACGCTTTCTTCTCCAGGGGAAGGGCGATAAATCTTTGCTCTGATCCGGATTGGATCCGCAGCAGAACGGCTTTCCGGCCTTTGTCCCGTGCGGATTTCACGCCGGCTTCTACATCGCGCGGATTCTGCACATCCTTGCCGCCGACACCCATGATAACGTCACCGGCTTTCAGTCCTTTTTCAGCTGCGCGCGAGTCGGTGTCCACCTTGGTGATAACCACGCCGTCTTTCGGCAATCCACGTGTTCCCGTGGCTGGAGACAGGGT
>JANQOC010000440.1 GCA_028279265.1 Hyphomicrobiales bacterium | reverse complement strand
AATATCGTCACGGGCGCTGAGCATTTTCGAAATCAGCTCGGGTCCCTCTTCCGGTTCCAGGGAACATGTACAGTAAACGAGCAAACCTCCAGCGTTGAGATTGTTAAGGCTGTGATCCAAAAGGCGGAACTGCAGTTCCGATAATTCTTCGATATCATTACGGGTTTTCAAATACATGATGTCCGGGTGGCGGCGTATCGTCCCGGTCGCAGAGCATGGACTGTCCAGCAAAATGGCATCGAACTTGTTCCTCGGAGTCCATTCCGTCGCATCCGCCTCGACGATTTCCGCATTCAATTTGAGGCGGTCAAGATTGGACTTGAGCCGGTCGAGTCGTGCTGCTGAACTGTCAACAGCCGTAACTTTCGCACCCAGCATGCACAATTGTGCGGTTTTTCCGCCAGGAGCGGCACAGATATCCGCGACTCTTCGTTCCCGGAGATCCCCAAATAGCCGTGCTGGCAAAGCCGCTGCCGCATCCTGGACCCACCATTCGCCTTCGTCATAACCTGCGAGGTTTTCGATGCGCCCTTTGGCATTCAATCGAACTGTTCCTGTGGGCAGTACAACGCCGTTTAACCGGTTTGCCCAACCCTGAGTATCGGATTTTACCGTCAGGTCCAGCACGGCTTCCGAGAGGTTGGCGTCGGCGATGTAACGGGCAGCCTCTGGCCCATATGTTTCTTCCCATCTTTCGAAAAGCCAGCCGGGCGTGTTCAGAAGATAGGAGTTCTCCGAGTCAACAAGCTTCCGGCCTTCCCGGTCAATACGCCTCAGAATGGCATTGGCGAGTTTGTCGAACCGGCGCGTCTTGCGATCCAGCTGGCACTGGCGTACGGCCAGATTAATGGGGGCATGGGGGGCCGAGCCGAGGAACAAGATCTGCGCTGTTGCCGCGATCAGGATTTCGCGCAGTTTTCCGCATTTCTTTGGCAGCGGCTTATCCAGAAAATTCGTCACCACATGATCGATCTGACCGAGACGCCGAAGGGATGTAGCGACAATGGCATGGGCAAAGGCCCGGTCCCGATGCGTTAATCCACTCAAAGCGCTTCCGGACCCAAACCGCCCAATCAGCTGATCCAGCGGTTTTCTGTCCACCAGAATTTTTTGCAATAAATGAACAGCGGCCTGACGAACGGGCAGGCCGACGAATTCCTCTTTTTTGGGACCCCGGAGTTTCTTGGCCTGATCAGATTCGCTCAAAATTTTCCTCCGGATCGCAGGCTGGTTCCAAACTTGTAACTTCTACCCCCAGGGACCCCGATCAGAATCCTCAAAATTCCACGGACCTTCATGAAGAGGCTTGCTAAATTCCTCTTCAACTTGACCCCATTCTCCGGCCAAGTCAATGAGACGTTGAATACGATTGTCAGGATTCGGATGTGTGGAAAACAAGTTATCCATGCGTTCGCCCGATAGCGGATTCATGATGAACATGTGCGCCGTTGCCGGATTGTGCTCAGCCGACATGTTTGGAATCTGAACCGTTGCACCGGCAATCTTTTTGAGGGCGGAGGCCAGCCACAGTGGGCGATTGCAAATCTCTGCGCCAAGCTTGTCCGCCTGGTATTCGCGTGTACGGCTGATGGCCATCTGCACGATACCGGCGGCCATCGGTGCCAGGAATACCATCGCAAGGGTGCCGATCCAGCCCATGGAGTTGTTTCGATTGCCGCCGAAGAACAGGCCGAAATTGGCAAGCATCGAAATCGCGCCGGCAATGGTCGCGGTGATGGTCATAATCAGGGTGTCGCGGTTCTGGATATGGGCCAGCTCATGGGCCATCACACCCGCCACCTCTTCCTTGGACAGGATGTCCAGCAGTCCGGTCGTTGCACACACCGCCGCGTTATCGGGATCCCTGCCGGTTGCAAAAGCATTCGGCTGGTCCGAGTGCATGATATAACAAGCTGGCATGGGCATATTTGCGTTTTCGCAGAGCTGGCTGACCAAATCCACATATTCCGGGGCAGAATTCCGATCCACAAGCTGGGCGTTGTGCATACGGAGGACCATTTTGTCCGAATTCCAGTAGCTGAAAACGTTCATGGCCAGCGCCACTATGAAGGCGATGATCATTCCCGCCTGGCCGCCGATAACGAATCCGACACCCATGAAAAGAGCGGTCAGGACGGCTAGAAGTATGGCTGTGCGCATGTAGTTCATTTGAATTCACCCACTGATTAATCTATGTAAGCCTTTGAGATGGATTGAAATTTAAGCGTAGATGGTCATTTTCATCCAAATCTTCAACCTAACAGTATATAATGTTGATCCTGTCCGAATTGTACTCTTGATTGGAGAAGGTTTTTTCATGAAGGAAAGTAAGAATTCTGGAGAAAAACAGCAAGCTCCGCGAGAACTTTCTCCCGCCGCGAAGCGTGCCCTTGCCGAAGCCGAGGAGCGACGCAACCAGAAATCTAAATCCGACACCTCTAAGCCCAAGGAAATCGGGGGGCGCGGCGGACTGGATCCTGTCCGCTATGGTGATTGGGAAAAAGACGGCATCATTTCAGATTTCTGATACGGAACGTTGCACATGACAATGCCGGCGGATCGACAAATCGAGGCAGCTCGGAAACTAATCAAGCTGTTCGCCGATGCATTGGATGTCGATGGCCAGGTGCAGTTGTGGGATGGCAAGGCTTATGCACTCGGCGAAGCCCGCGATGCGCCATTTATCATAAAAATTTCTTCACCCGGGGTTATCGGCAACCTCATTCGCCGACCAAAGCTTGATACGTTGATTCAGCACTATGCCCGGAGCGAGATCGACTTTGACGGCATTTCACTGATCGATTTCGGCCATCGTTTTAACGACTCCCACACGCGGCGAAAAATGCGGGCGATCAGCAAGAGCGGGATTGTTAAATCACTGATCCCGTTCGTGACGGCACGGCTCTCCGATGCCAAAACATCCGGAGAGGATCATGCCTTCAAGGGGGAAGAGACGGGTAAAGTCCAGTCAAAGCGGGACAACAAGGAGTTTGTGCAGTTTCACTACGACTTGTCCAACGACTTCTATCAGCTGTTTCTGGATCCCAACATGCAATATTCCTGTGCCTACTTCAAAGACTGGAGCAATGATTTGGCGCAGGCCCAGGCCGACAAGCTCGAGATTATCTGTCGCAAATTGCGCCTGAAACCCGGAGAACGGTTGCTCGATATCGGTTGCGGCTGGGGCGGGCTTATTTGCTATGCGGCAAAAAATTTTGG
>JANQOC010000436.1 GCA_028279265.1 Hyphomicrobiales bacterium | reverse complement strand
TCGACGAGGAAGAGCTCGCATTTGGAGGGATCCCGTCCCTGGCAGTCGGCCAGTTTGCCCGGTAAACTTGAAATATCAAGAGCGCCCTTGCGGCGGGTGAGTTCGCGTGCCTTGCGCGCGGCTTCGCGGGCGACCGCGGCCTCCACGACCTTCCTCACGATCAGCTTGGCCTCGCTCGGATGCTCTTCAAGCCACTGGCTCAGGGCATCGTGCATGGCCCCCTCGACAACGGGGCGAACTTCCGACGAGACCAGCTTATCCTTCGTCTGACTGGAAAATTTCGGATCAGGAACCTTCACCGACAAGACACAAGTCAGCCCCTCCCGCGCATCATCACCGGTTAACGAGATCTTCTCTTTTTTAGCGACACCGGAATCCGCAGCGTAGTTGTTGATTGTCCGGGTCAGGGCGCCGCGAAATCCTGCCAGATGCGTGCCCCCGTCCCTCTGGGGAATATTGTTGGTGAAGCACAAAACATTTTCATGGTAGCCATCGTTCCACCAGAGCGCGGCTTCAACGGTTATTCCTTCACGTTCCGTTGTCACATAAATCGGCTTCTCAAGCATGGACGTCCGCGTCCGGTCGAGATATCTGACATATTCGACCAACCCGCCTTCGTACGACATGGTTTCGGATATCGGGTCAGCTTGCCGATTGTCCTGCAAAACAATCGTGACGCCGGAATTCAGAAAAGCGAGTTCCCGCAACCGGTGTTCCAGCTTTTTGAAATCAAATTCTGTCTGGGCAAATATCTCATCGCTCGGCAGGAACCTGACCTGGGTTCCTGTCTTGTTGTCTGCATCGCCAGTCTGCTCCAGTGGCGATTTCGAAACACCCAATTCAAACGAAATCTTGTATTCCTTGCCATCCCGCCAAATCGTCAGATCAAGCTCCGTTGACAGCGCATTGACGACGGATACACCGACACCGTGCAATCCTCCGGAGACTTTATAGGAATTCTGGTCGAATTTTCCGCCGGCGTGCAATTGCGTCATTATGACTTCCGCAGCGGAAATGCCTTCTTCCGCATGCAGATCCACCGGGATGCCTCGACCATTATCTTCGACGGTCACGGATCCATCAGCATTCAAGGACACAGATACCGTGTCGCAATATCCGGCCAGGGCCTCATCTATGGCGTTATCGACGACCTCATAGACCATGTGATGAAGCCCGGAACCATCATCGGTATCGCCGATATACATTCCCGGCCGCTTACGCACGGCATCAAGGCCTTTTAGGACCTTGATCGACTCGGCGCCATAGTCATTGTCAGCCAATTCGTTTTTCACCGGCTCATTACTCATTTTCAAGCTCTTTAATAAAGTCGCCAGGGACTTCTGTTGGTTCGTTTATTGGGTTGTTATTATATATGATTTTATATGAAAATCATGGATTTAGGGCTTCACAATGCCCTTATCCACGGTGAGATACTGGGCATTCTCTCCAAGTGATGAAAACATATCACGGTCTGTGCCCGTCATCCACACCTGCCCCCCCAATTGAAGCACATTTTCAAACAAAGATTGGCGTCTTTTTTCGTCCAAATGGGCGGCAACCTCGTCCAGTAATATGACCGGACCGATGCTGCGATTGATCTGTTTCACGAGATGCACATTGGCCAGGACCAGATTGATGAGAAGGGCTTTTTGTTCTCCGGTGGAACAAATCTCCGCCGGCATGTTTTTCTCGCCATGCCCGATCAGGAAATCCGTCCGGTGAGGTCCCACAAGGGTGCGCCGCGCCGCCTGATCCTTGACTCTGTTCTCCGACAGGAGGCTGCGATAATTGTCTTCCACTTCGATTGCCGGCTGTTCCAGCAATTGCTTCTCCAGATAACCATCGATCTCAATCGTCGCCCATGGGAAGGGGCTGTCCAGCTCCGATCGCCTGAAGGCGATCGAACGATCAATCTGCTCCACCATTTCTATTCGATGGGCAGCGAGGGCAACGCCAAATTCCGCTAGCTGAATCTCCAGCCCTTCAAACATAGGATTGGCCAGACCTTGCGTGTCCAGCAATTTGTTCCTCTGGCGCATGGCCCGGTCAAACTGGTTCGAAATCTTTTGAAAGCTCGGATCCATGGCGGCGGTTATGCGATCCATGAACCGGCGCCTATCGGCAGCGGGGCCGGTAAACAATCCATCCATTGCCGGGGTCAGCCAGCTGATGTGGAGATAGTCGGCAAGCACGTTAGTGGATCGGTGAGTTTGACCATCGATGCGCACGATTCGGTTGCTGCGCCCCGTTGCGCTCACCTTTGCCTCAAGTCCGGTGCCGCTCTGTACCCGGCCATGGAAAGTGTCCATGTCAGCGGCGACCGCCCAGGCCGAGGCTGCGCCAATGCGGCTGAAATTTTCCGTCTTGCTTCTGCGGATCCCACGTCCGGGTGCAAACAGTGAAACAGCCTCGAGAAGATTAGTTTTCCCGGAGCCATTGTTGCCGGTAATGACTACGGAGCGTTCGTCAATATCGAGAACAAGCTGCGGGTAGTTGCGAAACTCATTCAGGGTCAGCCGATGAATTGCACATCGATTTGTCCCCGCTTCAAAACCCGTTTCACCGGATAGGATCGGATTGTCGATTTTGCAACTCCATCGTTGCCATTAAATCGTTGTCAGTACGAAGTTTAGACGCGCATGGGCATCAGGACATAGAGCGCCCCGACATCTCCTTCATCCAGAACCATTGTCGGAGACCCGGGGTCAGACAGCTTAAATCGCGCCTGGTCGCTATCCAGTTGCCCGGATATATCCAATAGATAGCGTGCGTTGAAGCCTATTTCCAGGGCATCGGAGTCGTAAGACACGGCGAGCTCTTCTGTCGCGCTGCCACTGTCGGGATTGTTCACGGACAGGGTCAGTTTGCCTTCCTCGATGTTCAGCTTGACGGCACGGCCTTTGTCGGACGAAAGCGTCGAAACCCGGTCAACCGCCTGAGAAAACTCAACCTTCCTGACGTCCATCACCTTGTCGTTCTCTTTCGGAATCACGCGGTCATAGTCCGGGAAGGTCCCGTCTATAAGCTTTGATGTCAGGATAAGGTCACCGGTCGTAAATCTGATCTTGCTGTCGGACAGTTCAATATCGACCGCACTTTCGCTGTCCTCGATGAGACGGTGAAGCTCGAATACCGTTTTCCGGGGAACGATAACGCCGGGAATGCCTTCCGCACCTTTTGGAAGTTCGAACTCCACCTGTGCCAGCCTGTGGCCGTCCGTTGCCACGGCGCGCAGCATCTCGACATCGTCAGTCGTCGAGGCGTGGAGATAGATGCCGTTCAGATAATACCGGGTTTCTTCCGTGGATATGGCAAAACGGGTTTTTTCGATCAACCGCTTCAGGTCCACTGAGGAAGCGGAGAACTTGTAACCCAGATCGCCGGCATCAAGAGACGGGTAATCTTCGACGGGAAGGACCTGGAGGGCAAACCGCGAGTGGCCGGACGACAGGGTCATGCGTCCTTCATCATCCCCCCTGGAAAGTTCGACATCGGCCCCATCGGGAAGTTTACGGATGATGTCGTGGAGCATATGTGCGGACACCGTTGTACCGCCGGCCTGTGAAATCTTGGCGGGAACCGTCTCGACAACTTCACGCTCCAGATCCGTCGCCGTCAATCTCAGCTGATCATTATCGGCGGAGAGCAGCACATTGGACAGAATCGGAATGGTGTTTCGCCGCTCTACCACACTGGTTACGTGGTTGAGAGATTTCAGCAGTGCGCCCCGTTCAATTATCAATCGCATGGTTCGACCCTAGTTTCGTCTTTTTCTTCCCCTGGGATGTCTTCCTTATAGGGGGATTAGCGGCAAATAAGCAACGCTTATTGCCGGGAACCCGAACATCATAGTGCGCCCAGTTGGAAATGTCTGAACAACCCGCGGAAATCCACAGTTTGCCGCAGTTGCAGCTGAATTACAATTCAATTGAAAAACAGCCGGCTATCGAGATTTAGCCGGCTGTCTTGAGTGTATCTCTGCTCGATCCCATTGGTGGGATCAAGTACTTGGAATCAATCTTTCAGCAATCGCTTGAGAATTTCCAATTCTTCCTTAAGTGTCTGATTATCCTTGACATTTGCTTCGATCTTGCGGATCGCGTGCAACACTGTCGTGTGATCTCTGCCACCGAATCGCCGTCCGATCTCGGGCAGGGATCGCGATGTAAGACTTTTCGCCAGGTACATCCCGATCTGTCGGGGCCAGACAATGGATCGATTGCGTCGTTGCGACAGAATATCGCCGCGGCTGACGCCGTAATGTTTGGAAACGATCCGTAAAATATCGTCGATCTTGACGCGTTTCGGTTCCTTGCCGCGCATCAGGTCCCGGACGATATGCTCGGCTGTCTCCACGGTGATCGGTTCGTCCGTGAGCTGGAACGCCGCATAGATCCGTGTAATGGCCCCTTCGAGTTCACGGCCGCTTTCGGTCAGGCGGGCGCCGAGGAATTCAAGCACATCGTCAGCGAGCACAAAACCGGGATCGGCCGCGGCTTTTTCCGCGCTCCGCTTCCTCAGAATTTTGTATCTCAAATCATAATCCAACGGACTGATTTCGGTGACGAGGCCGCCGGCAAGCCTTGACCGCATGCGGGCATCCAGGCTTTCGAGCATCGTCGGTGCGCGATCAGATGCGACCACGACCTGTTTGCCGCCATCGATAAGGGAGTTCAGCGTATGGCCGAATTCCTGCTGGATCGTCCGCCCCTGGAGAAACTCCATATCGTCGATCAGCAAAATATCAATGCCGCGCAGCTTGTCCTTGAACGCAATCGCGTCCCGGGCCCGCAAGGCTTCGACAAAACTGTACATGAACCTCTCGGCCGTCAGATACAGAACCCGTGCATTGGGATTGCGCTTTTTGACTTCCCAGGCGATCGCATGCAGCAGATGGGTTTTGCCAAGTCCAACAGACGAATGGACAAAGAGCGGATTATATCTGAGCTGAATGTCGAAAATGGATTCAGCAACCTGCCATGCCGCAGCATGGGCCAACCTGT
The DNA here is from genome assembly GCA_028279265.1 of Hyphomicrobiales bacterium. GTDB lineage: Bacteria > Pseudomonadota > Alphaproteobacteria > Rhizobiales > CAYWUX01 > JANQOC01. Next base: position 4,434 of record JANQOC010000436.1, on the reverse strand, counting down.
TGGCGCTGCCGACGACGAAGGATTCGAATGTAAAACGGCGGTCAAGTGGCGACCCTTCAAAACCCTCATATTCCGTACGAACTTCATCCGAGCCGTTTGTCAGCCGGATATTTGACCGTGTCGTCGTGCGAATTCCAGGCTCCTGCCCTTCGAGCAGATTGTTGGCCTGTAGTTTTTCCGTATAGCCCTTGGGCTGGCGTACGCGAAAGTCCACGCCTTCGACATCTTTCAATTCCGTCGAAAAGGCTTTGACCACTCTGTCTGAATAGTGAGATTTGAGCCAGCTCTTTAAAAACCGGGTGGGAACAGAAAATTGTACACAACCGGATTCATACTGTTCCAGTTCAACACGGCCAAACCAGCTTGAGAATACGTCTTCTCCGAGTTCCGCCCGCAACCGAGATTGAACTTTGGTCCACGTCTCCTGTAGATTCGATTCGTTATTATTCACCATTTGATCCCCGCTTAATTTCACCGGTCGCCTCTTTCGACCGGATCAGCAAAATTTTAGTTCGTCTTATAATTTGTCGAATTCACCGCCTCTGGTAATCCGACCGCCTTCTTCAAATTTTAACTTGTCAGCTCTGCACCCAGGGAAGGCCCTCATACTTCCAACCCGAAATTCCGCCTCGATGACGCTTGTCATCAATGGGCCCTTCAAACCCTTCCTTGACATTGATGCAGTGAACCCATCCTCGCTGGGCCATCGCATTTGCCGCTGCCAGGCTTCGCTGACCTGATCTGCAAATAAAGAACAGTTTTGTCTCTTTTCCTCTTTTTCTCCCCTCTAGTTCAGATTCCAGTTTTTCAACGAATTCCGGATCTATGGCACCGCCTGGATAGCTGAGCCATTCCTGTTGAATTGTTCTCTTCGAAATACTGGAAAGATCGCAAACCCCAACGAACGCCCATTCCGACTGTGTCCGCACATCGATGAGTTCTGCTTCCGGGTCCGATTCGAGACTCTTCCAAACATCGGCAACGGCCATATTGCTTGGATCATGTTGCTCAAATCCACTCAAAGTAAACTCCCCATCCTGCGGCACTCAAACTACGAAATGCAGTAAAGGCGACCCGCACACTCAAAAGCGCAATGAATATTCCCAGTACATCGCAAATATTGTTGATTTATGCACAGCTTACCCACAGTTTACCAACGAATTGGCCGTGGATTATTCTACAAACAACTTAGTCAGTCGCAGTATTTCTATTATAGAGGTCGAAATTCACGCCTCTATATTTCAAACTGTGTGAAACCCCGCATTAATCGTCGGCGAATATACACAGCGTGCCTGGGAGTGACAAGCGGCAACCGCCTCGCGGAGGGACACCTGCCGGTCCATCTGAGGGGGGTGATGAAACAATACAGATTAACAATTGCTCGCCTCAAAAGTTAACAAGAGATTAATTTTGTTGGTTAATTTTACGTTAATGCAGCGCTGATCGGATTTTACAAAGCTGTGACAATTGACTCAAAATTTTACTCGTTTTGTGTTTGACTCCGCGAGATATCAGAATTCCTTGAATCGAAGTGCCGGGATCGGTTCTGTGCATAACTGGTTGAATCTCAAAGATATGGCGGCAACGTTTGAAGCAAAAAAATAACCCGGCCGAAGGCCGGGTGTCGTCAAAATGTCACAGAGGTTTTGACAAAGGCCATTTTAGCCCATTAAGCGTCCATGGACTTGATCTGGCTCGCCAGTCTGGAGATTTTTCGGGAGGCCGTATTTCTGTGAATAACGCCGAGTTGCCCGGTGCGGGCGATGGTTGGCTGGGCCGCTTTAAGCGCTGCCATCGCGCTTTCCTTGTCACCGGATTCAATGGCTTCCTCAACGGCCCGGATTCGGGTCCGCAATTGCGTTCTTCGCGATTTGTTTAATTCGGTTTTGCGGGCCATCTTGCGGACAGCTTTTTTGGCCGATTTGGTGTTGGCCATAGTTCATTCCTCGTTCGGCTAATAAAAATTATCCGGGGTCGCAACCCCAGCGGGTTAAATGCTTGTTTTTCCGATTGTACGAAAAGTCTCATGAATACAGTCAAACGCTGTATTCTTCGACGCGTCTGTATATCTGTCGATCCGGCGACGGTCAACTTATTTACTTCGTAATAGTCGCTAATTTAGCGATAAACTATACTTTTGATCTCTTCAGGCGATGTTCAAGTTCGTGTTCGGACTACCGGTCATTGAATTTTGGCGATCGCTTTTCAACGAATGCCTGCATGCCTTCCTTCTGATCCTCGGTGGCAAACAGCGAATGAAACAACCGGCGTTCAAAACGTATGCCTTCCTCCAGGGTCAGCTCGTAGGCCCGGTTGATGGTTTCCTTGGTAATCATCACGCTGGGCTGGGAGAAATCCGCAATTTTCTCGGCGATCTCCATCGCCGCATCCTGGAGATCATCAGCGGGAACGACACGGCTCACCAGGCCGGAGCGCTCGGCTTCTTCGGCATCCATCATCCGGCCGGTCAAACACATATCCATGGCTTTGGTTTTGCCCACGAGGCGCGTGAGACGCTGGGTTCCCCCGACGCCGGGCATGACCCCAAGTGTAATTTCGGGCTGACCAAACTTGGCCGTATCGGCGGCGATGATGATGTCGCAGCTCATGGCCAGCTCACACCCGCCCCCCAGCGCATAACCGGCGACGGCGGCAATAACCGGTTTCCGGCACTTGGCAACGCGATCCCAATCATCAAGAAAATTGTCCATGTACATTTCCATATAAGATTTGGACTGCATTTCCTTGATATCTGCGCCCGCGGCAAACGCCCGGTCCGATCCCGTAATAACAATGGCCTTGATCTGGCTGTCGTCCTCAAACTCGTTAAGTGCCGTGCTCAATTCGGCAATCAGGTCCGTACTCAACGCGTTAAGCGCGTCCGGTCGATCCAAAGTTATGAAACCTACTTTGCCGCGATTTTCGACAATTATGTTCTCAAATGCCATATCCATTAACTCCATTCATAGCCCCGGGTTCGATTTCCATTTGGGGCGCTTATCTCTGACAAACTGTGCAGTAAAAGGTTGATCGACCGGCTTGAACGGTTCTTTTAATTTGGCCTTCGCAGCCGCGTTGTTTGCAAGCCTGTCCTTCTCTTCCGTAAACGGTAAAGGAATGCTGAAAATATCCAAGGGATCCATCCGCCTGCCGATGATCCCTGAGGGTGGATCCGCCGGATTCAATGGCATCGGTAAGTACCGTCTTTATCGCCGGAGCCAGGCGCTGTGCGCGCAGGGAGGGTTTTTGATTCCCGCGTAGCAAGCAGGTCGCTGCTCGCTGTGGCGAAATCTTGGCCAGGTGCAACGCTTCGCAAACATAGATGTTTCCCAGTCCTGCGATATTTTTCTGATCCATCAGGAAAGACTTGATCGATTGCTTCTTGGCAATCGCTTTTTCCGCCAGGTAATGTTCGTTGAACTCGTTTCCCAGAGGTTCTGCGCCAAGATGTTTGAACAGATCATGGGTCAGGAGCTCTTCTTTCGGGACGATGGTCATGAAGCCAAATCTCCGGGCATCATTATATTTGAGCACAATGCCATTGCTCAGCTCCATGACGACGTGATCATGGGCACTGGCCGGTTCAATGCTCGATTTATCGGAATTTTCCGTATTCGTTTGGCAATCCTTCTGCTGGCTGTCCTCTATCAGGAAGCGCCCGCTCATTCCCAGGTGGATAACCAAAACGTCTTCACTCTGTAAAAACACTAATATATACTTGGCGCGTCGTTTGATCGATCGAATACGGCTTCCTTCCAGCTTGTGTACAAATCTCTTGGGAAAGGGAAATCGCAAATTTGGCCGTCGCTGTTGCACCTTCTGAATCGTTTGACCCAAAGCAACCGGCTCAAGTCCGCGTACAACAGTTTCCACTTCCGGTAATTCCGGCATAGTTCCGAAGGCCTTTGAATGCTCTAGTGATCGTCTAATAACGGGATTATGGGAAAGTTTAGCCTGAGTTACAAATTCTAACAAAAATTGCGTATCAAATTTAACTTATAAGAACTCGAAAATGACGACACAATCAACAAGTTTTGGATTCAAATCGGTAAAAATTGATGAAAAACAAAAACTTGTAAATGACGTTTTCTCCAAGGTGGCCGATCGCTACGACCTTATGAACGATCTGATGTCCGGGGGTCTGCACCGAATCTGGAAAAATATCCTCATCGATTGGCTGGCCCCGTCACCGCATGCCAAAAAATTCAAGCTACTCGACGTCGCCGGGGGCACAGGCGATATCGCCCGCAAATTCCTTGCGGCGTCCGGCAAAACCAGTCAGGCGATGATTTGTGATATAAGCGAGGATATGTTGAAGGCGGGCAGGACGACTACGGGAAATTCATCCCTTCGCAACAGGCTGACCCATATCTGTGGAAATGCAGAAGATCTCCCCTTTGAGGACCGTTCCTTTGACGCCTATACAATTGCCTT
>JANQOC010000431.1 GCA_028279265.1 Hyphomicrobiales bacterium | reverse complement strand
AAGTTCGCATCTTCATCAGAACCAAAGAGCAGGAAACCCCAACCGGTAAGGGCAAACAGCACGAGAGCGGCGTATGCCCAGGGGCGACGTCTCTCCCGTCTCGTGTCTGCGTTATCTGCATTCTGGGGCTTAAAGTCAGTCTCAGATGTTTGTTCCTCGGCCCCTGGGAATGCAGATTGTATCGTCTCGATTGCTGCGGATGGTTTCGGTATTTTAATCCGGGAGTGTTCTTCTTGAACACTCTCTCCTCTTTCGGATTGCACAGCGCTGTCTGCTAACGCATCTGTATCTTCAGCCGCAGTTGATAGCTCTTGATCCCGAGGCCCATCTTCAACTTCTTCAGATCGGGCATCCTTGTCATTTTCGGGGCTGTCTTTTTCGGAACTGACTTTTTCAAACTTGCCTTTTTCCGACTTGTCTATTTCCGACCGAGCGTCTTCAGCCTTTTCTCCCGTGCCCTCGGCTATTTCTTTCGCGCTCTCTGCGGCGTCGCTTGTCTCATCGGCCGCTTCACTGGACTCTGCGGAAACAACTTGAGCAACCGCATCCGTCTTAGGCTCGGTTTTTTCCGGAGCAAAAGACCGCGTCCCGAAATTCCATAAATGTCCTTCTGGGTCCCGGCACGTGTAAAACTTTCCGCCTTCCCCATCATCGGCCGGCTCGATTATGATTTTCCCGCCTGCAGCTCTTGCCCGGCGGCAATGCTCTTCGAGGTCATTAATTGCAATATAGCAGGACTGCGTATTGAACCCCCCGTTTTGGTCCGGTTGGCTCATATGTTTTTCAAACACTGGATTCGATGTCGGACAAACGAGGATCTGCTGATCTCCAAGCACGAGGGCGATAAACATGACATTGTTATCGGCATCACGGGAAATCTGCTGTTCAGTAAACCCAAAGGTCTCGATCAACCACTGGCTACTTTTCAGAACGTCACGATAGCGAATGAGTGGGGATATTTGCGGGACTTGTACCATGGCGCATACATTTGACTCAAAAACTCAACACTGTGTCCTTAGCGGCGGTAACCAAATAACTTTACAGCACAAAAATGTCACGGATAAGACCCTAACCCCCAACACGGGCGAGGTTCTTTCGGCTCTGCGCTTGCCCTTAGGAGCCGACCCTAAGTCCAAGCCAAAAGTTCGACTCTGCGTCTCAGATCTTTGTATTGTAGCGTTTTTCCCGTCCTGGAATACAATTCTGCTAATTAAACTCGATATAGAATTCTTCTTACCAGTCCTTTCTGGTTAACTATAAACTATAGCATTGGGAATTATATTCAAACCCATAATATTGAGCCTGCAAATTGTACCGGGAAATTGGCTACCTGCAGCCGATCGCGACATATTCGTCCGTATCTTGGCAGTAATATCGGGCACAAATAAATAGCTGTGCGACCAAATTTATTCAGATATTTCAAGGATCAAGTGTGATAGCGCCCTGTTCGGGACTTTCACGGAAAAGGGCGGCAAATGAGGGTTTGTAAGTTTATCAGCCTGAACAATTTTTCTGATGCTCGGCTTTCAGCCTTTCGAATTTCTGCTGATGTTCGGAACTTTCTTTTTGATCCCCCTCCTTCAGCATACGGGCCGCCACGTAGCTGTAAGCCATGGCCTCATTAATTTCGGCACAAGACAGTTGTACAGTTTTCTTTCTAGCTTTTTTCACGCTGGTTTTGCGGACAGGTTGCGATTTTTTCGGAGGGGACTGAACCGGCTTGGGCTGCACCGTGGCCGTCTGACTTGTAGCGCCTGTCTGATCGGAAAACAAAGACCCTATTCCGCCCGAACTTGTACACGCAGACAATGCTAATACGGATAACAGAAGGGGTACAAAAAATTTCATCAGCCAGACTCTACGCGTTATGACTTGCGAAAACAAATAACACAATCAGCGAATACTAAATATCCATCAGCTCATAAAAAATCAAACACCCGTTGCCCTGACAAGTGTATTCCCTCACTCCGAAAATTGGTGTCTGATCTGCAACACAATGGGCGAACTTAATGTCATAAAAATGTTGGGCGACAATTACATGCCGAGCAGAGAGCCATGTGCCAAACCGATCCGCGCTTCTATCATCTTTTCCTTTCGCCGCTGAATTTGGCCTGTTAGGTTCACATTTCAGTGCCAAGAATGACTTAGAACGATTGTAGACCATGCCCCTCCTGTCAGTTCGCGACAATGTCGAAATCTACTATGAAAAGGTGGGAACCGGCTTCCCTCTTCTTCTCATTAGCGGTACCGGACACGATCATCGGTTCTGGAGCGGGCAGCTGGAAGCACTTTCCGCCAAATATACGTGCATCGTTGCGGACAATCGCGGTATTGGCAAAAGTTCGATTCCAGAGCCGGGATACACACTTGCGGACATGGCCCATGATCTAATCGAGATCATGGATCATTTAGGGTTCGCTGAATTCCATCTTATGGGCTTCTCGATGGGAGGTCATATGGCCCAGGAGATTGCCATAAATCATCCGGAAAGAGTGAGAAAGCTTGGGCTGCATCACACCTGGTCGCGATGCGATGCGCATCTCAGGGATTTTCAGTCGATCCGTTTACGACTGGCGCAACAAGATGATCTCAGGACCCTGTTCGATCTAAGTTTTTTCAGCCTCTACTCACCTGCATATCATCAGCAAAACGAAGCTGCCTTGGAACGCAAGAAATCAGAAATGATGCAGCAGGTCGGGTCGCTTCAGGGGTGGGCGGGCCAACTGCAGGCGTGCATCACCGGCGACACCTATGAAAGGCTTTCTTTGATTCAATCGCCCACCCTGGTCACCTGTTCAGAGATGGACTTCATTGTCCCGGTCCATCTTTCCAAGGAAATTGCAGAGCGTATTGAGGGTTCCGAACTGAAAGTCCTCAAGGGTACGGGACATGTTGCCCTTATCGAGCAACCTGATATATTTGCGAAGCTTTGCATCGACTTTCTAGCGGACTGAATTTCCACACGAAATCAGATTGCCTTTGAGCCGGAAACGTCCGCTGAATCTTGACTTTGGATTGATCCAATTCAAAAAGAAATTCGTAATGCTGGTACGAAATTTACTGTTGGATATTCTATGGTCAGGCTCAATATTGCGGTGGTGGGATCCGGCATCTCAGGATTATCTGCCGCCTGGCTTCTTTCAAAAAAACACGATGTTACCGTATTCGAGGCCGGAGCCTATTTCGGCGGCCATAGCAATACCGTAGACATATCCGATGACAGCCGATCAATCCCGGTTGATACCGGTTTTATCGTCTACAACACGGCGTGCTACCCCAATCTTACGGCATTGTTTAAGACGCTAAACGTTCCCGTCCAGGACGCGCCCATGTCCTTTTCCGTTTCCCTGGATCGGGGTCGCTATGAATATTCGGGAACCGGTTTCAACGGTCTGTTCGGCCAGCGACGTAATCTGATAAATCTCAAGCATTGGCACATGCTGATAGACATTTCCCGTTTCTTCTCAAATGCCTCGAATTGCGATCTGGACGCATTGCCGGCAGAACTTACCCTGGAGGATTATCTCCGGGATCTGGGCGCGGACCACTACTTTATACGAAGACATATCTTGCCCATGGGAGCGGCCATATGGTCGATGCCCAGCGAAGATGTTCTGAAATTTCCAGCCCTCAGTTTTGTTCGGTTTTTTGCCAACCACGGTCTGTTGCAGATCAAAAACCGGCCGACCTGGCGAACCGTTACGGGCGGATCCAGGGTTTACGTCGACAAGCTGAGAGAAAACACGGAAGCGCGCTTTAAAAAGAATAGCGGGATCCGGAGTATTCGACGCCATCAATCCGGGGTTTACCTGACCGAGCAAAACGGGCTTGAAAACCGGTTCGACCAAGTGGTCATTGCCACCCACGCCGACCAGGCTTTAGGGCTCCTTGGATATAATGCCGACAGTTGTGAACAATCGCTCCTTGGGAACTTCGGTTACTCTTCCAACCGGACAGTCCTGCATACGGACTCAAGTCTCATGCCGCGCCGCAAGAATGTCTGGGCAAGCTGGAACTATGTTGCCGGCGATGATCAACCTCAAGAATTGCCGACGACCACCTACTGGATGAACTGTCTTCAATCCCTGACGACTGAAACCAACTATTTCGTAACCCTTGATCCGGAGCACCAAGTTGCACCGGATACAATTTTGTATGAAACAACTTATACCCATCCCGTGTTCGATCGTGCCGCCGTCGAGGCTCAAAAACAACTTTGGTCGCTGCAGGGTAGAAATCGCACGTGGTTTTGTGGCAGTTATTTTGGCTACGGATTCCACGAAGACGGATTACAAAGCGGACTTGCCGTTGCAGAACAACTTGGCAATGTTCGGCGCCCATGGAACGTTGCCGATGAGTCCGCCAGAATATATATGCATGACCGGGCACCGGAGTTGAGACCTTTACAGGTCGCGGAGTAAACATGTTGCGTGCTTCAATTTATCGGGGAACTGTCGGTCACATTCGTTTACACCCCAAATCACACAAACTCCGATACCGGGTTTTCTCATTCCTTCTGGATGCCGATACGATCCACAAGACGGCCCGAACCTCGCACTTGTTTTCTTACAACCGCTTTAATGTATTCAGTTTCTACGATAGCGATCACAAGCCTGAGGGCTTTTCTTCCGTTGCCGATTACGTGCGCCAACAATTGCGGCAGGCCGGGCTTGGGGACCACAGCCATCGAATATCTGTCCTTTGTTACCCGAGATTGTTTGGCTATGTGTTCAATCCCCTCACGGTTTATTTCTGTTACGACAAAAACCAGAAACTCGGCGCTATAATCTACAAAGTGACAAACACGTTTCGGGAACAGCGATCCTATGTCATTCCCGTTGGTGAGGACCCCGATGATCTCATCAAACAGAATTGTTCCAAAGAGCTCTACGTGTCTCCGTTTAATGAACAAGAGGGGACCTATGCGTTTACAGTCTCCCCACCCGCAGACCGGGTCTCGATAGCAATCGCTTATTCCCATAACAACCGGGATGTTCTCAAAACCTACTTCAAGGGCGAAGCCTTTGAGTTTTCGGATCGAGAACTTCTAAAATTACTCTTCACCTATCCGCTGATGACATTCAAAGTCACCGCCGGTATTCATATGGAAGCCCTCTGGCTATGGCTAAAGGGACTAAAAGTGCACAAGCACCGGCGCGTCAAAAAGTTTTCAGTTTCTATCGTCGCCGAAGGAAAGGACCAGGGCGTTGGTTAATCAACTAACAGAAAAAAATTACCCAACCAATTTGGGCTCTTCCCCCTCGCCTCTCGCCAACATTGTATTTGCCGTTTTTCGCCGGGCTCTGGGAGATATCAACTACGGGAATATCCGTGTCATTTTGCCGAACCGGCAGCAGCAGACATTTGGGTCCAATCCTTCAGACAAGACGGTCACTGTAGATATCAAAACGGCCCGGACCCTCTTTCGATCCCTTAGCCGCGGCTCTCTGGGATTCGCTGAAAGCTACATGCTGGGAGAGTGGGAAACGGACGATCTTGACAGGCTGTTTACGATTTTCCTCAAAAACGCCGATCAGTACCGCGGCGGTCGAGGCGTATTTCGTCAACGAATCCTGGACAAGCTTTTTCACCGACTGCGGCGCAATACCCGTGTCGGAGCGCGAAAAAATATCGAAGCCCATTACGATCTCGGAAATACATTTTACGAACGCTGGCTGGATAAAAACATGTTTTATTCCAGTGCCTGCTTTGATTCAGATGATTTAGATCTGGAACAAGCTCAGTTGCAGAAGTGCAGGACGATTTTGGACCTGTTGCGCCTCAATCCCAAAGACAGGCTTTTGGAAATTGGCTGTGGCTGGGGCGGGTTTGCCAAATTAGCCGCTGAGCGTCATCCGGTCGATATTACCGGAATTACCCTATCGAAAGAGCAGCTGGACTATGCCCGGCATTCAGCCAGGGAGGCCGGGCTCGAAAATCTGTGCGCCTTTCACCTTCAGGATTACAGAGACGTGTCGGGCACCTATGATCGCATTGTGTCCATTGAGATGATTGAGGCGGTGGGACGCGAGAACTGGTCCGACTATTTCAGGATTCTCCATGACCGTCTAACGGAAAACGGCGTTGCGGTGATCCAGGGCATAACCATATCGGAGAGCTGGTACGAGCAGTATTGCCGCCGGCCTGACTTCATTCAGAGATATATATTCCCCGGCGGTTTTCTTCCGACCAAGCAAGTTATCTTCGAGCAGGCGCAGAGTGCGGGTTTCAATGTCGAGATGAGCAAGAACTTCCGCGAATGTTACGCCAAGACCCTCGATATCTGGAAAAAACGATTCCTCGCAGAATGGCCGGAAATCGTACAGCTCGGCTTCGACACGAAGTTCAAACGCATGTGGGAGTATTATTTATCTTACTGTGCGGCAGGCTTCCGGCATGGAAGTATCGATGTCGGGCTTTATCGATTGACCAAACAGGGAATGGCTTAAGGGGACGGTGCTGCCCCGGAAAAGTCTGTTATGCGGTTTTCATGAAGGTCCGGATGAACCAGAAGAACAGCGGATAGGGCAGCAGTTTGGAAAATTTCAGCAACCAAACCATTTGCCAAGGGAAAGCAATTTCGAACTTCTGTTTCTGAAGTCCCCGGATAATAATCTGCGAAGCTTTGTCGACACTCATTATCCAGGGCATGGGAAATTCATTGACCCGCGTCATGGGCGTGTCAACAAAGCCCGGATTGATGATCGATAAATCGATATTGTGCTTTCTGAGCTCGGGATAAAGCGTTTCCGACAAATTAATAAGGGACGCTTTGGTGGGGCCGTAGGCAAGTGATCGCGGCAAACCACGATATCCGGCAACGCTCGATAAAATGCCGATATGCCCTTTCTGGCGTTCAATCATTCCGGGCAGGACCGGTGAGATACAGTTTATGACACCGGAATGGTTTATGGCCATGCTGCGGGTGATTTTTTCCCTGTCCCATTCGTCCAAGGTCATGGGGTGCCAGACCGCAGCGCCGAGCAGAACCAGGTCAAGGGATCCGCACTGGCTCACAATTTCGGAAACCGCTTTGGAGATTTGATCCGGACCGCCCACACCAACGGGAACCGGGATCAGCCG
>JANQOC010000415.1 GCA_028279265.1 Hyphomicrobiales bacterium | reverse complement strand
GACGAAGTCGGTTTAACGGCAAAGCGTGCGACAATCGGCTGGCCCGTGGAAATACCGCCAAGTATGCCTCCCGCCTGGTTTGACTGAAATTCCGGATTTCCGTCTTTACCCGCACGGATCTCATCGGCATTCTCTTCGCCGCTGAGTTCGGCGGCGCGGAATCCGGCGCCGATCTCCACGCCCTTGACGGCATTGATGCTCATCATCGCGGATGCGATATCCTGGTCCAGCTTGGCATAGACCGGTGCTCCCAGACCCGCTTGTATTCCTTCCGCGACAACCTCGATGACCGCCCCGGTTGAAGACCCGGACTTGCGGATTTCGTCGAGGAACCCTGCCCATTTCTGTACACTGTCCTTATCCGGGCAGAAAAAAGGATTGCTGTCCACTTCGTCCCAGTTCCAGTTCGAGCGGTTGATCTTGTGCGGTCCCATTTGCACAAGCGCTGCCTTTACGAACATGTTGGGGACGATTTTCCGGGCGATTCCTCCGGCGGCAACGCGCATTGCCGTTTCTCTGGCCGAGGACCGTCCACCGCCGCGATAATCACGGAAGCCATATTTTCGATGATAGGTAAAATCCGCATGTCCCGGGCGGAATTTGTTTTTGATATCCGAATAGTCCTTTGACCGCTGGTCCACATTTTCAATCATCAGGGAAATGGGGGTACCTGTGGTTCTCTGGCCATCCGTATCCTCATCCTGGAAAACACCGGACAGGATCCGAACCTGATCCGGTTCTCGTCGCTGGGTCGTATATTTAGATTGTCCGGGTCGCCGGCGATCGAGCCAGTGCTGGAGTTCTGACTCCTCGATGGCAATTCCAGGTGGACACCCGTCAACAACGCAGCCGATGGCCGGCCCATGGCTTTCGCCCCAGGTGGAAACACGCAGTATGTGACCAAAGCTGTTTAAGGACATCGCTCGCCATCCCAATCAATAGACTCTGTTGTAGCCAACGGCCGCGGGAGCGTCAAACGGTGCACCCATAAGATCCGCGCTATCAGGCACGTTCTCTAACCAATCCACTCGAAATCGCCGTTGGAGATTTTCAGAATTTTGTCCTGGGGTGTCTCCAGGCGTGGAATTTCAGCCGAGTCCATGGGCCGGATCAGGCCCCGCAGGCAGCGACTGACCCCTCCATGGGCTACAACCACAAAGTTCCTGTCAATCGTCCGCCACCATCGGGCAACACGTTCCGAGAGAAGTTCATAGCTTTCTCCCCCCGGCGGTCTGTAACTCCAACGGTCACCCCTGTAATCCCTAACGACATCCGGCGCCATTTCCTTAAGTTCAGCCCAGGTTCGTCCTTCGAACATGCCGAACTCAATTTCCCGCAGATCATCATGCAGTTCATAGTCCTCGGCGGCCAGGCCCATCTCATCGCGAATAATCTCCAGGGTTTCGCGTGCCCGAACCAGGGGGCTGGAAACGAAGGGCCAGTCGTCGGGATCTGAAATAAGAGCGCGCAGGCGTTCGCCGTTCAGCCGAGCCTGGGCCCGGCCGAAATCATTGAGCGGTATATCCTGGTTACCCTGGAACCGGTGTTCCGCGTTCCAGTCGGTCTGACCGTGTCGGACGAAATAAACAACGCGTTCAGATTGAGACAAGGCCTAGTCCTTGACGACGGAAATATCCGGGGCGTCTTCGTTCTTCATGCCCTGGATATGGTAGCCCGCATCCACATGATGCACCTCGCCGGTGACACCGCTCGACAGATCCGACAGGAGATAGAGACCGGCACGGCCCACATCTTCCGTGGAAACGGTACGCCTGAGCGCTGAGTTATATTCATTCCATTTGAGAATATATCGAAAGTCGGCGATGCCCGAGGCAGCGAGTGTTTTGATCGGACCGGCGGAAATGGCGTTCACCCGGATGTCCTGAGGTCCGAGATCCGCGGCAAGATAGCGGACACTGGCTTCGAGTGCGGCCTTGGCCACCCCCATGACATTGTAGTGGGGCATGACTTTCTCGGCGCCATAATAGGTCAGCGTCAGGATCGAGCCGCCCTCGGTCATGAGCTTCTCAGCGCGCTGGGCCAGCGCCGTTAGGGAATAACAGGAGATATTCAGGGTTTTGTTGAAATTATCTTCCGTCGTTTCAACATAACGGCCGTCGAGCTGATCTTTGTCGGAGAAGGCAATGGCATGCACGAGGAAATCGAGCCGTCCCCAGTTTTCCTTTAGGGTTTCGAACACATTGTCCATGCTTGCCGCATCGGTGACGTCGCAAGGCAGCACCAGCTCCGATCCGATGCCGTTGGCCAGGGGAACGACACGTTTCTGCAGCGCTTCACCCTGATAGGTAAAGGCGAGCTCAGCACCGTGCTCGTGACATGTCTTGGCAATACCCCAGGCGATCGAACGCGCGTTTGCAACGCCCATGATCAGGCCCCGCTTATTTTTCATTAATTGCGTCATTTCAGTACAGAGAAATCCCAAGAGCAATTGCAGGTATTTTGCAAAAAGTGCGACTCTTCAATTTAAGTCAACAAAATGCTTCTACCGCAAAATTTGCCGTGAGAGTAGTTAATTTGCGAACTTTTGAGAGAAATGACGCGGGAATGAGCTGAGAATTTGAAGAATTCTGAAACAATTCGTGATCTAAACCCGGACTCGGGCGTTTCGGAACGGTTCACGGGCAACCGGTTGGCGTGATGTGCAACTTTTACTTTATGCTCAGGAGGAGAACAGCCAGTCGCCTTCATGGTTGCGGCAGGCAATTCCCTCTATCTGCTTGATATAATCGCCGAGGCTCAGAGCATAGACAATATGCCGGCAAATCTGGCCATGGGAATCGCGAAAAGCACGGGTTGGTTTAACCATACCTTTCAGGGAACTTTCAGTCCGCTGCCAGAAATAGGTAACTCCGTCGGGGACTTCATTGAGAGCATCATTGAGCGCCGTAAGGGCTGTCTGATAATCTATTTCAGTGAGGTTTTGCTTCAGTTCCCAGACGGTCGGCCCTGTGAGATCAGCCTGTTGTTCCACATCCACGGCGACCACGGAATCATCCGGGTCCAGAATCGACAGTTTCAGACTGTCAATCTGGCTCAAGTCATGCGCAACTGCAGGTGTTTTCGCAATGGTTAACAGAAAAAGGGATAGAACAACCGCAAACGGCGAAATATACTCTCGTGGAACAAACGCACACATTACGCAATACTCTCCTAAAGGCCCTCAACTTGAGCCCTTTCACTGACACGAGGGAGAGTGTGCCTGCGAACCGTGATTAAATCGTAAACACCGTGTTGAAATGGTGTTTTGTTAATCAAATATGAATGGGATGGCATCGAATCTTGGGACCCGCCATATCTGCAGTTCCGTATTCGGATCAATTTATTTTGGAGTAATGAATGTCCAAGAATGTTCCAGAGGGATTTTACAAAGGACCTCAGGCCGACGAATTTGCTGAGGTTTCCGAGCCCTTTGCCTTATTTTCGGAATGGTTCGAGGATGCCAAAGCTCACGAACCCAACGACGCCAATGCGATGTCCCTCGCGACGGTCGATGATGACGGCTTACCGAATGTCCGCATGGTTCTATGCAAGGATGCCGGAACCCAGGGTTTTGTTTTTTATACAAACCTGGGCAGTGCCAAGGGCCAGGAACTTGCCTCCCAGGCCAAAGCTGCACTTTGCTTTCACTGGAAAAGCCTGCGGCGCCAGGTGCGTGTGCGGGGTCCCGTGGAGGCTGTCGGTGATGATGAAGCCGATGCCTACTATGCAACACGTTCCCGGGGCAGCCAGCTCGGGGCCTGGGCCTCGAAGCAGTCCCAGCCCCTGGAAAGCCGTTTCGCACTGGAAAAACGTGTCGCGGCTGTTACGGCCCGATATCCCCTCGGTAAAGTGCCGCGGCCGGAATTCTGGTCGGGATTCCGGCTGAATCCCCTGGAAATCGAATTCTGGCATGATCGTCCGTTCCGCCTGCACGAACGAGTGCAGTTCACGAGAAGCACGACCGAGTCGGACTGGAAGCGCTGCCGCCTTTTTCCCTAGGGAAATTCGATACCCGGGGGTAGACTGAACAAACAATCATACTATCTTTACAGTCACGCAAGCGTGACACGATCGCATTTCCAACGAATTAGATTTTTTGGCACTATTTGAATATGACAACAAAGCCCAACGCGGAACGATCCACCCTGATTTTGACCGGTGCCAGCCGTGGCATCGGCCATGCGACTGTGAAACGGTTTTCCAGCGCCGGGTGGCGCGTAATCACCTGTTCCCGCCACCCTTTCCCGGAGAACTGTCCCTGGGAAGCGGGGCCTGAAGATCATATCCAGGTGGATCTCGCTGATAAGGACAACACACTGGAAGCGATTAAGGAGATGCGGGTCCGTCTTCAGGACCAAAATTCCCGGCTCGACGCATTGGTGAACAATGCGGCAATTTCACCCAAGGATGAAGATGGCAACCGATTGGGGAGTATTCAAACGCCGGTTGACGATTGGCAAAAAGTATTTCAGGTGAATTTCTTTGCCCCCATTCTCCTCGCGCGCGGACTGATCGATGAGCTCAAGACGTCGGGCGGAACCGTTGTCAATGTAACCTCAATTGCCGGCAGCCGTGTTCACCCCTTCGCCGGCTCTGCCTACGCAACGTCGAAAGCCGCCTTGGCCAGCCTCACCCGCGAGATGGCTGCCGACTTCGGGCCTCAGGGAATTCGCGTCAACGCCATTTCCCCGGGCGAAATCGATACAGCCATCCTGTCCCCGGGCACGGACAAGATCGTTGGACAGATACCCCTGCGCCGGCTCGGGTCTCCGGAAGAAGTTGCCAAAGCGATCTATTTTCTATGCACGGACCAGTCGAGTTACGTCAACGGCGCCGAGCTGCATATCAACGGGGGGCAGCACGTTTGATAAAGCGTACCTTGCGACCTGTCTCAGGTACTCTGCTGGCCCTGGCTTTGTTGACGGTTACCGCTAGTCCTTCTGTCGCCCAATCCTGGCAGCTCACCCTGCTGAACCTCAAGGGTCCGCCAAGCCACCTCTTTCTCAACAAAAGATTGAAGGGGTTGAAGCGTGTCTATGTGCAGGTCAAGAATGGAAACTGGTACCGCCTCAACCCCTGTAATGAAAACTGGTGCACGGAACAACGCAACTTCAAGCCAGGCAGTCCTTACGTTCCGCGAGGCGCTCTTCCCGATGGTGTAGTCGCTCGCGGAGACAAAAATATTCGCGCCGCCTGGCTGACAAGTCCGACACGTCGATATCGTCACGGTGTCCTGGGGGATAGCATTGAGGCCGGAGGGCTGAACGTACGCAATAAAACCCAGGACATATCGAAATTTGTCTTGGATCAGAGGTCCGTTTTCGAGGATTTGCGCATCCGCCTGGCGGATCTGGATAGGGACGGAGACGATGAGATTATTGTTGTTCGCAGCTACCTTAAGCGAGGAGCAGCCTTGTCCGTGCTTGAATTCGGTCAGG
>JANQOC010000387.1 GCA_028279265.1 Hyphomicrobiales bacterium | reverse complement strand
GCGAAGCCGGGCCATTAAACGGTACTGATCGGCCTTCACAGGCTGCTCGATAAATGTCGGCTTGAAATCGGCGACCTGCAGAACCCGGTCCCGGGCTTCAGCCGGTCGCCGATTTCAGGCCGACATTTATCGAGCAGCCTGTGAAGGCCGATCAGTTCCGTTTAATGGCCCGGCTTCGCGACAGTCTCGATGTACCGCTTCTGGCGGATGAAAGTATATTCGGTCCGGAGGATATGACACGGGCCATCGACGAGCAGATTTGCGATGGCGTTTCCATAAAAATCATGAAGACCGGCGGTTTGAAGCGGGCCGGCATTGTTGCGGAAATGGCCCGCGCTGCCGGTCTCACCGCCTATGGCGGCGATATGTTCGAAACCGGTCTCGCGCATCTTGCCGGCACCCATATGATTGCGGCCAATCCCGGAATTACGCTGGGATGTGAATTTTATCAGGCCAAATATTTCCTCGAGGAGGATATTCTGGCGGAGGCATTTCCGGTTAGGGACGGATTTGTCGAGATCCCGGAGCAACCCGGACTAGGAATAAGTGTTGATCTGGATAAAGTTCGTCACTACACCTTACATGCCTCGGAAGGTTCGAATGGATCCCAATGACTGAGACCTCGAAACGCATTGCTATTGTCGGCGCCGGCATCGTCGGGGTGTCCGCTGCGATCTGGCTGCAGCGTGCCGGCCATGAGATCATATTGATCGACAAGGCCGGGCCGGGCGAAGGAACAAGTTACGGCAATGGCGGCATACTGGCGTCATGCTCTGTGGTGCCCGTCAATGTTCCGGGTCTCATGAAGCTTGCGCCGAAGATGCTTTTCAGTCCGAACCAGCCTTTGTTCCTCAAATGGTCATACGTTCCGAAACTCCTGCCCTGGCTGTTGAAGTATATGTCCCACTGCAACCCGGAAGCGTCGAAGCGGATTGCTTCGGCACTGTTGGGGGTCGTCGGAGACAGTCTTTCGGAGCATCAGGCGCTGGCTCAGGGAACGGGTGCGGAAAAATGGATCGTGCCTTCGGACTATTTGTTCCTTTACAATGACCGCGCGCATTTCTCCGGTGATGCTTTCGGCTGGTCGCTGCGCAAGAACTTAGGCATGCGCTGGGATGAACTCGAGGGGCAGGAATTTATCGATTATGATCCCGTATTCTCCCGTGATTTCAAATTTGCCGCGCGCTTCGGGGAACATGGCGTGATTGCGGATCCCGGGCAATACGTAAAGGATCTGGCGCAAACGATTGTGCAGAATGGCGGTCGGCAGATTAAGGCGGAGGTCGATGATTTCGTTCGGGAAAACGGTCGCCTCACCGGTGTGCGGGCCGGAGGCGAAACAATTGCCTGTGATAGCGCTGTTCTCGCCACCGGTGTCTGGTCTGCGGATCTTGCCGAAAAACTGGGGCTCAAAATTCCGCTGGAGAGCGAGCGCGGATATCATCTGGAATTGTGGGAACCGAACTTTGTTCCCCGGGCACCGGTCATGGTTGCGTCGGGACGCTTTGTCATTACCCCCCTGGAGGGGCGCATTCGCCTTGCCGGTGTTGTTGAATTTGGCGGCCTCGATGCGCCGCCGTCAAAAGCCCCGATCCGGCTGCTGCAGAAAAATATCCGGGCGGCCATACCGGGATTGGAATGGAAAGAAACACAGGAATGGATGGGTCATCGGCCGGCACCGTCGGACTCCATTCCCATAATTGGAGAGGCCCCGGATGTCAAAGGGGCCTGGATGGGATTCGGACATCATCATATAGGATTGACTGGTGGACCGAAAACTGGGCGTTTACTTTCACAGTTGATCGGTGGTCAGACGCCCAATATAGATGTTGCACCTTATAGTCCATCTAGGTTTAACTAAGGGAGCGCAATTTTTGCAAATGAAAATTTGGAGGAAAAATATGAAAAAACTCACTGGTCTTTTGGCCGCAAGCGTACTGGTCACCGCTGGTATGACCTCGGCGCTTGCCGAAAAATGGGATATGCCCATGGCTTATTCCGCAACCAATTTCCATTCGGCAACAGGTGCTGAGTTTGCAAAATGCATCACGCTGGGCACCGGCGGTGAAATCGAAGTCGTCACCCACCCGTCAGGTTCTCTATTCAAAGGTGCCGATATCAAACGCGCTATTCAGACGGGACAGGCTCCCATCGGCGAGCGCCTTTTGTCCGGTCACCAGAACGAGAATGCAATTTTCGGCGTCGATTCTATTCCGTTTCTTGCAACCTCATTTGAGGATGCCGCGAAACTCTGGAAAGCCGCAAAGCCGACGATGAGCAAGATTCTCGACAAGCAGAATCTGGTTCTCCTTTACTCCGTGCCGTGGCCCCCGCAAGGTCTGTACTTCAAGAAAGAAGTTAATTCGGTCGCCGATATGAAAGGGATCAAATTCCGATCTTACAATAACGCGACCGCAAGACTGGCGGAGCTTACGGGCATGCTGCCGGTGACAATCGAAGCCGCGGAAATTTCACAGGCCTTTGCGACCGGCGTTGCCGAGTCCATGGTGTCTTCCGGTTCAACCGGTTATGACCGTAAAGTCTGGGAAAGCCTGACACATTTTTATGAAGTGGATGCCTGGCTGCCCCGAAACTATGTCATGATCAATAAGAAAGTCTGGAGCGGCGTCAGCGATGCCCACAAGAATGTTGTCAAGGGTTGTGCGTCACTCGCCGAATATGCCGGTAACTGGCGTGCTGTTGAATACACGAAATTCACCCTCAACGGTTTGGCTGCAAATGGTATGAAAGTCGGACCCGCCAACGAAAAGCTCACAGGCGAACTTAAGGAAATCGGCAATACCATGACGTCCGAATGGTTGAAAGCCGCGGGCGCCGATGGAAAAGCCATCATCGATGCCTTCCAGGCCATGAAATAGCCTGATAGGAATTTTGGGGAGGCGAACTTCGCCTCCCTTTTCTGCTGATTTAGAATTTAAGATTGTGAGTGCCGGTTTGTTGGATTTAGGGATACCGCACTCAGAGATTTATTAAGGGGGGAAAGTCCGTGTCTTCGTCTCTCGGACCCATTAGAACTTTCCTGGACCGGCTCTATACCGCCGGTGGCGTGTTGGCGGCCTTGTTTTTGATCGCCATTCTTTTCCTGATTTTGCTTCAGATGCTGGCCCGATGGACCGGAGAGGTTTTTCCGGGCGCTCCGGACTATGCCGGTTACAGTATGGCTGCCGCATCCTTCTTCGCATTTGCCCATGCCTTGAACAGAGGCGCTCATATACGCGTGAGTATTCTGTTGAATGCGCTGGGGCCCGGTGCCAGGCGCATTGTCGAGATCTGGTGCTTTTTGATAGGAACCGGGCTCGCCTGGTATTTCGTCTGGTTTGCGGTCAAGACGACTTACTGGTCCTATACCTTCAATGATATCAGCCAGGGTCAGGATGCAACGCCGATCTGGATCCCGCAAATGGGCATGGTCCTCGGGTCCATACTCTTCGCCATCGCCCTCCTGGATCATCTGATACATCTTGTCCTCTTCGGAGAACATCGGATCGAGGCGGAAAAAGTTCGAGACGCGAGCGAGGGGCATGTCTGATGGAAGAAATTCAACTCATAGGTATTTTTCTCTTTATCCTGTTCCTGCTTCTGGGCACGGGTGTGTGGATCGGTCTGGCCCTTCTCGGTGTCGCTTTTATAGGCGTGGAGATGTTTACATCCCGGCCTGCGGGCGACGCCATGATTACAACCATCTGGTCCGCCTCCTCATCCTGGACTTTGACAGCGCTTCCGCTCTTCATATGGATGGGTGAAATTCTCTACCGGACACGATTGTCCGAAGATATGTTCCGCGGTCTGTCCCCATGGATGGCGCGGTTGCCGGGCGGTCTTGTCCATACGAATATTGTTGGCTGTACGATCTTTGCGGCCGTATCGGGGTCTTCGGCGGCGACGCTGACGACCGTTGGTAAAATGTCGATCCCGGAGCTTAGAAAGCGGAATTATCCTGAAACCGTGGTCATCGGCACACTCGCGGGTGCTGCGACCCTCGGCCTGATGATACCGCCGTCGCTCACACTTATCGTCTATGGTGTCACCATCAATGAATCCATAACCAAGCTGTTCATTGCCGGTGTCCTGCCGGGGATCGTACTCGCGGCCATGTTCATGACCTATGTGGCGATTTACTCAAAGGTCGCCAGGAACTTCAATCCCAATGAAGAGCCGCCGATGTCGTTCTCCGAGAAGCTCTCGAATTCAAAGTTTTTGATCCCGGTGCTGATCCTTATCCTGGTGGTCATCGGCTCCATGTATCTCGGGATAGCAACGGCGACCGAGGCCGCGGCATTCGGTGTCGTCGGATCATTGATCATGGCGGCCGGTCAGGGATCCCTGAGCTGGTCGACTTTTAAGGAAAGCCTCATGGGCGCGACCCGGACATCGGCGATGATCGCCCTCATTCTTGCGGGCGCGGCGTTTCTGTCCCTGTCCATGGGCTTTACCGGACTGCCCCGGGGGCTGGCCGATTTGATTGCCAAGCTTGAGCTGTCGAAGTTTGAATTGCTGATGGTCCTCCTCGTCTTCTATATCGTGCTCGGCATGTTTCTCGATGGCATTTCGTCCGTGGTGCTGACCATGGCGGTTGTCGAACCTATGATTCGCCAGGCCGGTATCGATCTCATCTGGTTTGGAATTTTCATTGTGGTTGTCGTCGAGATGGCGCAAATCACGCCGCCGATCGGTTTCAACCTGTTCGTTCTCCAGGGGATGACTTCCCATGAAATGAGCTTTATTGCGAGGGCAGCGCTGCCCATGTTCGGGATCATGGTACTCATGGTCTTCGTGCTCATCGCATTTCCGGAAATCGCGACCTTCCTGCCGGAGAACATGCGCGCGGGTCCGAGTTAAGGTTAGAACAGGCTACAAATATGAGGGGCAGAATCTCTCATTGGCCGCGGGATAGCTTAGGGTGAACGCATTTGTTTCGATCGGCATGCTCGCCGCACGCTACGGGCGCACCTTGCTCATCGCCGGGTTGCTCGTCGGCATATTTGTTCCCAGACTTGCCCTGCTGATGAAAGACTGGTTGCCGGAACTGGTCGCCATGCTTCTTTTCCTTGGCGCGTTCCGGATTGGCCCCTATAACGCCCTTGCCGCCTTCCGCAATATGACGTCGGCCTTGGGGATCGTATTGATCTTCCAGCTGCTGCTGCCGGTCATTTTCGTTTCCCTTTTACTCATGGCGGGATTCAAAGGCAGTGTCCTCATCGCCAGTCTCGCGCTCATGCTGTCGGCACCTTCGATTTCCGGTTCGCCGAACCTCACCATAATGACCGGTCATGATCCGGCGCCGGCCCTGCAGCTGCTCGTCGTGGGTACGGCCCTGATGCCGCTGACGTTTTTCCCGACATTCTGGCTGCTTCCGGACCTGGGTTCCACGGAACTGGTCATCAGGGCCGCCTTCCGCCTCCTTCTGGTCATCGCCGCCGCCACCGGTGTGGCGTTTTTTCTTCGCTGGATGTTCCTCAAACATCCGGACGAGCGAGCCATGAAAGCGATTGACGGCTACTCCGCCCTGGCGCTCGGGATAATGGTGATTGGCCTGATGTCCAGTGTCGGTCCGACCCTGTTCGGGGATCCCGCAAAATTCACCCTGTGGCTTGGAATTGCCTTCCTTGCTAATTTCGGCCTGCAGATTGTCGTCTGGTTTGGCCTGCGTCACAAAATTCAATCCTCACAGCAGGTGCCGGCCAGCATTATTGCCGGCAATCGCAATATCGCTCTTTATCTCGTCGGCTTGCCGGCTTCGGTGACGGACCCCCTCCTTCTTTTTATCGGCTGCTATCAGATCCCGATGTTCATGACCCCTCTGCTCCTGAGACGTATGTACGCAAAAGACTGAAAGCGGTCTTTGGTATTTGGAATCTGCAGGCGCCTCAGAAAACTTTCTGAAAGTCAGATCGGAAGCCCATTCGGATGTCTCTGCGCCAATATGGATGATTGAGCTAAAGAACCTTTTTCCGGATCCAGGTGCTGATGATCGCAATAACCTGCGCTTCAATTCCGAGAAAGCCATGGGGGGAGCGGCCTGTACAATCCCCGCTGATCTTTTTAACGCTATCGACGATACGGAGTTGGACATCGACTCCGGCACGTTCGAGCTTCTTCACGAGCCGACTGACTTTCCCCAGAGGGGTGACGCGGCATTTGTCGCTGCGGTTGTGCACAAACAGGAGCGGCACGGTGAGCTTTTCGAGGCGTAGATTTTGCAGGCCTGCGCCGGATTTGTCGGCTGCCACGAGAGAAGCCGAGAGGATCAGCCCCCTGACCTCATTGGTTTTCGTTTCCAATGCGATATTCGCTGCGGACACCGTTCCCCGGCTTGTTCCGACGATCACGATCGGGGCATCATTGATAGGGGGACGGTTGGCAGAGGCCGGGTTGGTGCCGCGCAGACGGTCAATCACTTTCTGCAGGTCCTGACCATGTTCTTTGGAGATTCGGAAGCCGCCTGAAATACCGGTTTTGGTGCGCCGGTCCATGGGCGCATCCACCAGGGCGGTCAGAAAGCCGCTTTTTACAAACAGGGAACGGCTGCGCACCAGGAAGTTGTTGATTTTTGATTTGACCTGCCCCTTGCCGGATATTTTCAGCACACCGTTGCCGCCGGCCAATAGAAGGAGATTGGCTTTGGCTCTTTGGGGATCTCCGGAAATAAGGGTTCTGAGTTTTGCCCCGCTTGTGGAACGTACTTGCAGCACGACTTCATCGGGTTGCGCCTGCACGTCCGGCCCCCAGGACGAAACCACAAGTAACAAACCCGGTCCGAGGAGCAATCGCGGCAGAGTTGTGGAAAGAATTGTTTTCCTGTTTTTCCTCTCAGGCATTTTGGGTTTGCAATTGCTGCGTCGGCAAGGTCCGCGGTAGGGCGGATACGGCCGCAAAGATCACGAAGGCGGTCGTCGCCAGAATGTAAAACAGGGTGTCAAACCCCCAATTGTCATAAACGAAGGCAATCAGGGGCAGGGTCACAGCCAGCACCGTGAAGCTGACGACATAGCGAATTCCGTAAATCCGCGCCCGCGCCGGCCCGCTTGCCATTTTACCGATCATGAAGTCGTTGATGGGAATTTGCCCGAACGCACCAATCATGAACCCGAGGGCAACCGCCAGAGCTAGCCCGTCGGTCTGCGACGGCATGAGGGAGAAAAAACAGAGTTGAATGGCGGCCATGGTCATGAAAATGCGCCGGGGTCCAAATCTATCCAGTAGGCTGCCGACCACGAGCTGTGCGGTTGATGCGACAGCAAACACGATAAAAGCCAACGCGCCGATCATGCTGGCAATGAGCTCTTTCTGAGACGTGTTCTCATCACGGAAAAGAAAGGACAGTTGTTCCGCCAACCCCTGCAGGCGTTCATCGAAAATTTTCGGCAGGGCAAAGGTCGTCGACTGAAAAATGATTGAGGAAACGGCTGTCGTCAGGAACACGATGGCCGAAACGCGGATCAGCAAATTACGGTTGGACACAGATCCTGTTGTGATGGGTGCATCTTTCTTCAGTTTTTTGAGGTCCCTGTCTTCCGTTAAAACGGTCTCTCTTCGAAGAACCCAGTAAGCAAATCCGATGAAGATGGAAAACAGGCCGGGGACGACAAACGCCATGCGCCACCCCCCGTGATCGATCAGGAATCCGGTGATCAGTGCCGCGCTCGCGACCCCGAGATTGCCCCAGACCCCGTTGGCTGCCAGGCGTATGCCCGTATTACGCCATTTCAGGGTGACGATCGCCAGGCCGACCGGGTGATAGATGGCGGCGAACATACCGATTACAAACAGGCCGATTCCCAACTCCAGGGGTGTGCGCACAAGGCTTGTCGCCAGCGAAGCCAGTCCGATGCCGATAAAGAAAACCACCATCATGCCGTCGCGGCTCCATTTATCGGCGAGCCAGCCCGCCGGAAGAGCGAAAACGCCGAAGGCAAAGAAACCCGGAGTGGCATAGGCCAGCAATTCTGCATAGCTCAGACCCCATTCCCGATGCAGGGCCAGTGCCGCCACGGTCGCGAAAACCAGTGTGAACAAATGGTCCAGAAAATGTCCGATATTGAGGAGCAGGAAATACAGGCGGTCCCGGTTCATGAATTCAATTCCTCAGGCTTGTGCATACGGGTCATGCACCATAACATTTTTGCTTCGTTGTCCATAAACCGACATGAACGATCAGTTCAATCGGCAGGGCAGCGCGGCAAGCTGACTTCACGGAGTCGAACTGAGGAGTTTACAATGTCCTTTCGCGGAAAGATATGGTGGAATGAACTGAATACGTGGGATACCGCTTCGGCCAGGGATTTCTATGCCCGTACCATGGG
>JANQOC010000381.1 GCA_028279265.1 Hyphomicrobiales bacterium | reverse complement strand
TCTTTAGCCGGGAACGTTCGGCAAAGGAAGATCATTTCACGGGCCAGCCGCTCGCCGATAAGTCGCGGGATATATTGGGTTGCGCCCACGGTCGGACATGCGCCGACCTTTGCACCGGTTTGGCCGAAATGGGCATTTTCCGAAGCAATGACCATATCGCACCAAAGCGCCAGTTCATGCCCACCACCCATGCACCAGCCATTAACCATGGCGATAACCGGTATTGGCAGTCCACGAATTGTCATCGCCAGGCCCAGCATGCGGTCATTCCAATGGGCCGCATTGGCTCGATTGAGGCGCATCATCGCATGAAAATCGCCACCGGCAGAAAACGCCTGGTCGCCGGCGCCTGTCACGACAGCAACGGCTATGGAGGGGTCATTGCGGGTTGACTTGAAGGCATCTATGAGTTCATCCAGGGTCTGTTCGCGGAAAGCGTTCCGGACCTCAGGTCGATTTATGGTGATCCAAGCGACACCATCGACAACTTCAAACAGTATTTCATTGTAGTTGTGTGATTCAGTAGATGACATTTTGTTGCCTCATGACTCTTTGGTTTAACCCGTGAACCGACTTATCACATAGCAAAGTGAATGCAGACCAGGTGGCGTTGAATACATAAAGGCAGTGATCCGATTTTAAGTGCCATCCGTCAAGGGTGAAATTCCCGAAATCAGTGAAATTGAACCAACGATGCTGCCGAATTTTGAAGGAGTTAAACTTACGGAGCTTACGATCCGGATGCGAGCCTCAAGGCCCCTATCCCATGAATTACGGATACCGGGATAGATTTGAGAAAAATAGTGTGTTTAGACAAGGCCGTGATTTTGTTTTATTGGCAAAAACACCTCGTTCTGATATTTCACCCTGGGTTAGGCTGAATTGATCGAACTTGGATCAGGACCCCCCAAAAAATTCTCACTCTGATTTCATCTGCAGGGAATCTGAGTTTAGCAGTCCTAGCGAGTCTTAACTTAACCGGAAGATCCAGATGCCGAATTGGATTTTGCCATGTCCATGGACTTGATATTGGCGCCGTTATTGGCTTTAGGCGGATCCTGTTGCTTTGCCTTTGGACTCCATTTTCAGAAAATCGGACTGCGTGATGCGAGCCCCCGGTTCGGTGTTCTCATTGTCGTCACGACGTCTGCTGTCGTTTTCTGGTTGTTTTCTCCGTTTTTCCTGAATACGGACTATTTTTTCACCCAGGCCTTTTTGATATTCGCCGTTATCGGGCTCATAAGACCGGCTCTTTCAACGACCCTTGCGGCGACGGGACTGAAATATCTGGGACCCTCCCTAACCAGTGGTCTTGCCGGTACAACACCCATTTTTTCCGCTTTACTGGCATTTGTGATACTGGGTGAGACCCTGAGCTGGGGCATCGCCATAGGCACTGCAGCGGTTGTCTTTGGATTGTTCTTTACGGCCTGGAGGCCCGGAGGCGTTTCACAAGACTGGCCTTTCTGGGCGATTTTTCTGCCCTTGTCAGCCGCTTTGATACGATCTTCGGGTCATGCGTTTACAAAGTACGGATTTGCGGAGGTTCCGAGTCCCTACTTTGCCATGCTCATCTCCACAACCGTCTCTGCCGCCGTGCTTTCCGCATCTTTTGCCGTCAGCGGCGAGTCCGCAACGAAGTTCAAGGCACATCACTGGTGGTTCGTTTTGGCGGGGCTTTCAACAACGCTCGCCGTCACACTTACAAATTTTGCCCTTTTCCTGGGTGAACTTGTGCGGCTGCAGCCTATCATGGCCAGTACGCCCGTGTGGACAATCCTGATCAGCTATTTCATTTTCAAGAATGAAACGCTGACGCCGCGGACAATCGGGACAGTGCTTATTATCTTGTCCGGTGTTCTGTGCGTCATACTATTCGGCTAGCGCAAACTTTCCCGGTTAAACCGGTGTCGAAACGCGGGTTACGCGCGTCGGTGGACTGCTCTCTTGGCAGCTCATAATTGAATTGCAAAAACGACGAGAAGAGGCAGAAAAGACACAGTTTTTGTGACACAATAGATTCTATATATTCATCAGCAGTGTCATAATATCCGTGGTCGGAATCAAGGGGATAGGGCCGAATACATCAATAGCGTATTCAGTTTGAGGATCAGTTATGCGTCGATTGTCAAAACCGATTGGGGATCTCAGGATCCATTATGACGTTGTTGTTGTTGGCTCGGGCTATGGCGGTGGCGTCGCCGCATCCCGAATGGCCCGCAGCGGTTTCTCGGTTTGTTTATTGGAGCGGGGCAAGGAATACAGTATCGGAGATTTCCCGGATCGTATTTCCGAGGCCAATTCGGAATTTCAGATCACCCGCGGCAATTCGCACTTCGGTTCAAAACTCGGTCTGTACGATTTAAGAATCAACGATGACATTAATGTATTCGTCGGCTGCGGATTAGGTGGCACGTCGCTGATCAATGCCAATGTCTCCCTTCCCCCTGATGAACGGGTGTGGGAAGACCAGGTCTGGCCGGAAGAACTCATGGATGAGGATACGGATCGGGACGAAGGCTTTGCCCGGGCCGAACGGATGCTCAACCCGGTTCCCTATCCCAACAAAACAAATCTCGACAAGTTGCGGGCCTTGAGAATTTCCGGCGCGGCGCTCAATAAGGAATGTGTGACACCGCCGATTAATGTGACTTTCGAAAAGCAGGTTAATAGGGCAGGGGTCATGCAACCCGCCTGCACATTGTGCGGAGATTGCTGCAGCGGCTGTAATGTCGGCTCGAAAAACACCACTCAGATGAACTATTTGCCCGATGCGGTGAATCATGGCGCGGAGATTTTCACGGAGTGCAGTGTTAACTCAATTCGCAAGGAACGCGGCAAATGGCGTGTTTTCTTCGAACTCGTTGGACGTGAGAGAGAGAAATTTGGCGCTCCGGAACAGTCTATTTCAGCGGATATCGTAATATTGAGCGCTGGAACCCTCGGATCGACGGAAATATTGCTTCGTTCTCAGGAACAAAACGGATTGAAACTGTCCGAGCAGCTTGGGAACCGGTTCACCGGCAATGGTGATGTTCTTGCGTTTGCCTACAATAATGACGTCCCGATCAACGGCATCGGCTTCGGTCACCCGCCCCGGGTAGATATTCCCCCTGTTGGGCCTTGTATCTCCGGGCTAATCGATCTGCGGGGTACCGACCGGTTGGAAGACGGCATGGTTATCGAGGAGGGAAGCATTCCATCGTCGCTGGCGCCTCTGCTGCCGCCACTATTTTCAACAGGAAACATTGTCTTCGGGGAAGATACGGATTTCAGCATTTCCGATGAAGCCAGTGAAGCCAAGCGAGCGCTACAGAGCTGGTTTCTCGGTGCCTACAAGGGGGCGGTCAATCACACCCAGACATTTCTGGTGATGTCTCATGATGACGGGAACGGCCAGATGCGCCTTGATGGCGGAACGCTGAAAGTGAATTGGCCCGGCGTGACCAATCAGGAAGTTTTCACGCGCGTCGAGCAGAATCTGCGCATTGCCGCCGAAGCCAATGGCGGGACCTATATCGAGAACCCCATATCGAAGACAGCATTTGGTGAAAACATGATTACGGTTCACCCCCTGGGTGGATGCGCAATCGGCAGGAATCGTGATACCGGTGTCGTCAATCACAAGTGCCAGGTTTTCGACGGCGAACAAATTGAAGCCGCAGATGCCGTGCACGAAGGATTGTATGTCTGCGATGGTTCGATTATCCCGCGGCCGCTCGGGGTAAACCCCCTGCTGACGATCACCGCGCTTTCAGAGCGGGCCATGATTCATTTGGCCCGCGATTATAGTCTGGATTTTGATGACAAGCCGAAGGTCGATGCCCCAACGCGCATTGCCGGAATTCTGCAACCGCGCGTGGTCATGCCCGCCGGTGTCGAATTCACGGAACGTATGGCCGGGTTCATATCCGGGCAGGAGGCCAAGGATTTTGATGCCGCCGCGCTTCATGGAAAAAGAGAAGGGAACAATCTCAGTTTTACGGTAACGGTGATCATTGATGATGTGGACGCATTTGCCGATGATCCGGAACGGACCGGAAAGCTGATCGGTTCCGTTATCTGTCCAGCAATCTCTCCCGATCCGCTGGATATAAGTGCCGGTACGTTCAATCTGATGCGCCAGGACGAGGATGCGGTAGAGACCCGGCGGTTTGACTATCGGATGACCCTGTCGGCAACCGATGGCAAAATCTATCAGCTCCACGGATACAAAATCGTCCGGGCCGATGCCGGTCTGGACCTGTGGGATGACACCACGAAACTCTATGTTGAATTGTATGGCGGCCAGCATCGTCAGCACGGCCTACTTGCGCAAGGCGTCCTGAATATCGCGATTTCCGATTTTGCCAATCAGCTTAGAACGATCAAAGGTACGAATGGCAAAGATGCTGCTGACCGCATCAACGCCGTCGCCAAATTTGGAGAACTGTTCGCAAGCAGCCTTTATAAGGTCTATGGAGGTGTGTTTGTTCGAACGGATAGATACGATCCTAATGCGGTTCGAAAGAAACGGGAACTGAAAACCGGCGCGCCGGAAATTCACCTTTTCAATACCGAAGACGGAAAGACGTTGCGGCTGACACGCTACAATGGTGGTGAAAAAGGTCCCGTCATTTTTTCTCATGGGCTCGGCGTTTCAAGCAAGATATTTTCCATTGATACGATCGACACGAATTTGCTGGAATTTGTCCATGCGGCCGGTTTTGATTGCTGGCTTCTCGATTATCGCGCCAGCACGGATCTCTCCTATTGCCGGGAACTTTGGACGGCTGATGATGTGGCCCGGTTTGACTATCAGATCGCTGTCGACACGGTCCGTCAGATCACCGGAAAAAACAGTGTGCAAATGGTGGCCCATTGTTTCGGATCGACAACGTTCTTCATGGCCATGTTGTCGGGACTTCAGGGTGTGCGATCTGCCGTCTCCTCTCAGATTGCCACGGATGTCATTGTACCCTGGTTTCCCCAACGCATGCTGGCTTATCTGAGACTGCCAAGTCTGTTTTCAATGATTGGAATCGACAATGTCAATGCCCGCGCCGAGAGTTATGACAGGCTTTGGGAACGGGTGATGGATAAGCTGATCCAGGTTTTGGTTCCGTTTCAATGGGAAGAGCGTACGAGGAATGCAACCAGCAATCGAATAACCGCGCTTTATGGACAACTCTACGAGCTGGACCAGCTAAATGCCGCGACTATGCAAAGCGGTCTGCCGGAAATGTTCGGGGCTGCAAACATAGATGCGTTCAAGCATTTGGCGCGAATTGCCAGAGAGCAGAAAATCGTAACCAGCGAGGGAGAAGATTTATATCTGCCCAACATCGCGCAATTGGCTATACCGATTTGTTTTATTCATGGTGCGGAGAATGCCTGCTTCGTCCCGGAAAGTACCGAATTAACCATGGAGAGACTGGCATCGGCTAACGGTCCGGACCTGTATGAACGTCATCTCATCCCGGACTACGGACATATAGACTGTATTTTTGGAAAAGACGCCGTCATCGATGTTTACCCGCACATCCTGCGGCACCTGGAAAAGCATGCTACGGGTTAACCCGAATTCATGTTCATCCAATAACGTGAAGATGGACACGCCGGATCTAGCAGTCTCCGTTGCGGCAGATTACTGACAATCCTCTGTGCAATAGTGCTGGACGCCTACAGCAAAAGTCACACGGCATTTGGGACATGTTATTGTCGGAGGTGTGTAGGTCTCGACGTAAGCCTGCAAATCCTCACGACAGAATGATTGTTGTTCCTGCCAGGCCGTCTTTCGATGACTGCTAAGACGGGTTACGGTTTTTATGGCATCGGCGGGGCTATGAAATTCAGACACGGAACATTTCTCCACTTCCTTTGAGCAGGCCTAGCGTTTCAACTGATTAAGGATATTTGAAGGCAACAGAATTTGCAGCGACGTTTATTCTGTGGAATTTCGATAATGACCGCAGGAGAATCATTGTGTTAGTGTATTGAAAATTATTAGAAAAAAGTTCAACTATCGATGGCTAGTAGTTGAAGTGGCTAAAGAATATGTTGGCTGCACACCTGTTCAAAACGCCGAAACCGACGCCTTGGTTCGGCTTATAAAATCCGGTTAATCACAATGGCTAGTTTAAGCAAAATCAAAGACTATCACGCCCATGTTTATTACGATGCAAACTCGAAACCATTCGCCGAATCGCTTCGGGAGGATCTTGAGAAACGGTTTCCGGAGGCTGTTTACGGTCGCTGGCATGATCGCCCCGTAGGCCCGCATCCCGACTGGAGTTTTCAGATTGCTTTAGGCATAGATCTGTTTCAGCCGATCGTTTCCTATCTGGCCATGAAACGGGGACCGCTTGTTATCTTCATTCATCCCAATACGGGTGATGACCTGGTTGATCACCGGGACTATGCAATCTGGATTGGTGGAATCAGAACACTGAACCTGGCAAACTTCGAAAAAAAAGCTAAGTAATTTCGGTTCTGAAGCTGGTTTCACTCATTGTCCGAACATAGTGTTGGGCAGCAAAAGCGCGATGTCCGGAAAGATGATCAGAATGATCACGCTCGCGAGCATGGCAAACCAGAATGGCCAGATCCCGGCAAATATAGTGTTCAGAGGAACGCCCTGAGCTATTCCTTTGACAACAAACACGTTGACGCCGACAGGCGGTGAGATCAGTCCCATCTCCAGGCAAATAACCATCAAAACACCGAACCAGATCATGTCGACGCCAAGAGGTTCAATAATCGGCTGGATCAAGGGGATTGTCAGAACCAGTATGGCAAAACCTTCCATGAAGGTTCCGAGAACAATAAACATGATCAGGAAGGCTATGACGATTTCCAGGCCTGAAAAATTCTGAGCATCCACCCATTCAGCCAGGGTCAGCGTCAGCCCCGTGAAACCGATGAATGTCTTGAAGACAAAAGCGCCAAAAAGAATGAGGAACAGGGTCCCCGATGCTTTAAGAGTACCGTTAAACACGCTCACCATGTTCTGCCAGGTCAGAGCGCCCCGGATGATTGTTACGATAAACGCGAGCGCTGCGCCGATTCCTGCTGCTTCCACGGCCGAGAAGATACCGGTGTAGATGCCGCCGATGGTCAAGACGATGATGCCGATAATCCAGCCCGCACGTAACAGTGTTCGTAATCTATCTCCCCAGGGTTCCATCGATGCCGATTGCGGTGCTTTACCGGGGTTGAGGGTAACAACAATCCAGATGGCGACAATAAACAGCAGCGTCAGCATCAAGCCCGGAAGGACGCCGGCCAGGAACAGGCGACCGATGCTTTCTTCGGTTAGAATTGCATAGATCACGAATCCGGCTGACGGTGGAATAAGAATGCCTAATGTTCCACCCGCCGCAATTGAACCCGTTGCGAGGCCATTGTGATATTTGTGACGTTGCATTTCCGGCAATGCCACGCGTCCCATGGTAATGGCTGCCGCCAGAGAAGAGCCGGAAAGGGCGGAAAATCCGGCGCAACCGACAACAGTTGCGGAGGCGAGGCCACCTTTCAGGTGCCCGAGCCAGGAGTGGGCGGCGTCGTACAAATCCCGGCTCATGCCCGAAACACCTGCGAGGTTACCCATGAGAACGAATAGCGGAATTATCGTCAGGGGAAAATTCGAGGCTTCATTGAATATTTCCCCGGCAAGTTTGGGGATGGCCGCTCGTTCCCGGATGAAATAGATCCCCACCGTGCCGACAAGCATCATGGCGAGGCCGACCGGCATGCGAATGAACAGCAGGAAGAAAAGCGCCAGGAAACCAATTAGAGCAATTACGGATCCGTCCATTAGTCCTCGGGCTCGTTGGGGTCTTTATCTTCGTTGAAGTTCATTAATCCAACGATAAAATGAGAAACTACCACAAGCAGGTAAAAGGCCATGGAGACACCGAGAAAATAGTAGAAATTCCGGTGTTCGATACTGAGATTCTCAGTGATACAGGCTTTTTCGAAACCGCATGCTTTCGTAAACAACGCGTAAGTGGCAAGTCCGATAATAAAGATCGCGGCCAGTCGCATGATGACATCTGTAAATCGAATAACTTTTCGATCAAAAAACATCCGGATCACATTGACGCTGACATGCGCCTGGGTCATGGCCCCATAGGCGACAGAGCAACCGGCCACGATAACGAGTGTAACAACCGACAGATCCCCTATGCCGAAGATCGGATCATTCAACGCATATCGCCAGATCACACCAACAATGGTGATGAGCATAAGGGCAATTACACCGATGGCTCCAACAAATGCGTAGATATAGCTGATCTGCCGGATGAGTTTATCCATCAGTTTGGTCCAAATGTCCGATTGGATTCGACAAGGGATGCTGCAGGCGTTCTAGTTACCTTTCATAAGCTTGAGAATGTCACCGATTGTGGAATCCCCAACCTTTTGAGATACGAGCTTTTTCATGGATTCGTCGATGAGGGCCTGCACTTTTTCTTTTTCGCCAGAAGTCCAGTCCACCAATTTCATGCCTTTGTCGCCAGCAATTTTGAGACCGCGCTGACTGGAGGCGTCATAAGCTTTGCCGGCTCCCAGTGAGAGATCGGCGGCAGCGGCTTTATCGACGGCTGCCTTTTCTTCCGCGGAAAGGCCGTTGTAGACATCCTTGTTCATCAACAATACGAATGCGGAGCCTGAGCCCGGAAACCAGGTCGTGACAAACTTACCGGGTTCGAAAAGTTTAAAGGACCCTATGGCAGAGGGGTCAATCATAATTGCGTCAATGACACCATTGGCCAGGTTCTGGTTGATCACCGTAACGGATTGAGCGACGGCAGAAGCGCCAAGGGCCTGAACGAAGGGAACATCGCTTTTTGATGTCACACGAATTTTCATACCCTTCAAGTCCGAGAGTATGGTGACGGGCTTGTCTCGGGTGATGAGTACCGGCGGTGCATTGGCCCAAATGGCGATGACTTTGGCATTATATTCTTTTTCCAGCTCCTTGCGCGCGC
>JANQOC010000377.1 GCA_028279265.1 Hyphomicrobiales bacterium | reverse complement strand
GGAGCGTTCTGCAACAGCATGACGGTCACAACGAGTCCGAACAAAAACATCGCAGCCGCAATCCAGAAAGGCTCCGGAAGTTCCTTTAGGACATTCCATCGGAACCGGAACACGGCCCCGAGCCAGAGAATACTGATACAGCCCAGAAACATGAATACAGCCAGAACAAATTCGGCCGGTGGCGAACCGTAGAGTTCGATCGTTCCTGAACGCGGCATAAACCCGCCTGTCGACAGGGTTGAAAGAGACAGGCACAAGGCATCAAAGGGGGGAATATTGGCGAACATCAGAAGCACAAAACACAGAAGCGTCAAACCGCCATAGATGGGCATGATTGTGCGAAAGGAGGTAATGGCATGGCGCTGGGTCGCGAGAGAACTGCGGTGAACCTGGCGAAAATGCGTATCGCTTACCTCGTCCCCGATCAGAGGATTGAGAGCAACGGCCAGGGCCATTAAAGTCGTTAGTCCGCCGAGCCACTGCAGCAGACTGCGCCAGGCGATAATCCCCCGCGGCACATCTG
Source organism: Hyphomicrobiales bacterium (assembly GCA_028279265.1). Lineage (GTDB taxonomy): Bacteria > Pseudomonadota > Alphaproteobacteria > Rhizobiales > CAYWUX01 > JANQOC01. Next base: position 3,897 of record JANQOC010000377.1, on the reverse strand, counting down.
CGAGATCGGCAAACACTGTTGCCCCGGTCGTCGTGAATCCGGATACAGCTTCGAAAAGCGCTGCACTAAGGCTGCCGGGAAAACCGGAGAGGATCAGGGGAAGGGCTGCACAAAGCGGTGTCACAAACCATATGGTGCAGATGATCACCAATTCCATTTTGCGGTCGATCGAGAATTTCTGATCTTTCAGGGCCAGCAGCAACGCACCGCCGATGAATCCCAGCGCCACGGCAATGACCAGGAAAGACTGTGCGACAGCGGTTTCCTCGGAAGCCAGGGAAAACAGGACCGGCAGCAGCATACAGGATGCCAGGAGGGTCAGTATCCAGCCTATGGTGAAGAGTATGACGATGGGAAACATGACGGGTGCCGGTGGTTAAACGTCTCACGTTTAGAAGTATTCGAGGCTGACTCTAAACATCTGTTCCACATGGCGCACATGATCCGCCAGGGCAAATATGACAACACGGTCATTGGTTTCGATGGTTGTCAGTCCTGTTGGGATGATGACCTCGTCTTCCCTGAGAATAGCGCCGATACGCACACCGTTCGGCATATCCAGTTCATTAAGCGGAGCCCCAACGAGTGGCGAGGTTTCCAGGGCCTCGGCCTCAATGATCTCGCCGGATCCGTTGTGGATGGAATGAACGGCTTTAATACGTCCACGCCGTACATGCTGCAATATCCTCGAAACCGTAATCAGACGTGGATTGACATAGGTATCGATCCCGAGTGACCGAATGATTGTCATGTAGCCCGTATTGTTGATGAGGCACAGATTGCGTTCACAGCCGACACGTTTTGCCAGCACACTGGAAAGGATGTTCACCTGGTCATCATTGGTGAGGGCCACCATTGTATCGACATTCGCGATATCCGCCTCTCTCAGAATTTCTTCATCAAGAGCCGTCCCGTTGAGAACCACCGTACGGTTTAATTGTTCTGCAATTTGGACCGCACGGTTTCGATCCAGTTCGATTATTTTTGCGCGTACATTGGAGTGGGAAGATTCAAGTCTCTTGGCGACGTAATAGCCGATGTTACCGCCCCCGGCGATGACAACACGGCTCACATCTTTCTCGTCATGACCAAATATCTTAAGGGTTCGAACGACCTGATCCCCCTGGGCGATGAGATAGACGTCATCTCCGGCAAGAAGCGGATCCTCGGATGATGGAATAAACAGTGAGTCTTCGCGGACAACCGCAACAACAACTGCCGGCAGGTCGGGAAACAGTTCCGTGAGTTGCCGCAGAGGTGTATCGATCACCGGGCAGTCTTCATCACAGTTGATCCCAAGCGCCGTGATCGCACCGTCACCGAACGAAATGGTTTCGAAGGCCCCGGGTTGCGACAGACGCCTCAGGACCATGTCCCCAACTTCGATCTCAGGCGAAATAATGACGTCGATGGGCAGATGATCGCGGGAAAACAGGTTTGCCCAGTGGGGTTCCAGATAGTTCTGGCTTCGAATTCGGGCAATTTTAGTCGGAACGTCAAAGAGCGAATGTGCGACCTGACAGATGGTCATATTGACCTCGTCATGGAGGGTCACGGCAATAATCATATCTGCATCCCGGGCACCGGCCTGATCGAGGATATCGGGATGGGATCCGTGTCCGACAAAACCGCGCACATCCAGCACGTCACTCACCCGCTGGACGAGATCCTGTTCATTGTCAATGATCGAGACTTCGTTGGCTTCGGCTGACAATCGTTCCGCGATGCCGAATCCCACCTGGCCGGCTCCGCAAATCAAAACCTTCATCGAACCCGGGTCCTTTGTTCGCGCGTGACCTTAAATGTTAACCCTGCACCCGTTTAGGGAGTGTTAAGATTGTCGCGCCTCGGCACTGGCATTGTTCCGATCTGAGGAATTCACACCCAGCGCCCGTAATTTTCGGTGCAATGCGGACCTCTCCATGCCAACAAATTCAGCAGTTCGGGATATATTTCCGCCAAAACGGTTAATTTGGGCCACCAGATATTCTCTTTCGAAGATTTCCCGGGCATCACGCAATGGCAGGGACATGAGCCTCTCGCTGCCCATTCTTTCTGAGGATAGTGGGGTCGACCGCCCTATTTCCTCCGGCAGCATTTCAGCGGTAATGACACTTCCCGCCTCTCCATCGGACATGATCATCAGGCGTTCAATGTTGTTGCGCAGTTGGCGGACATTACCGGGCCAGTCATTGGATTGCAGGACAGCGATGGCATCGTCGCCAATTTGCCTCGGAGGCAATCCCGAAGCGGACGCGATCTGCTCGACAAAATAGTCCACGAGAGACGGTATATCATCGCGCCTTTCCGCCAGGCTCGGCACTTTAAGGGGGACCACGTTCAGACGATGGAACAAATCTTCTCGAAAGCGCCCTGCTGCCATTTCGGATTCAAGGTCACGGCTGGTCGAGGAAACAATGCGCACATCGACACTGACTTTGCGCGCCCCACCCAGCCTTTGGAATTTCTGTTCGACAAGCACCCGCAATACCTTACCCTGGGTTTCCATGGGCATATCGGCGATTTCGTCGATGTAGAGCGTGCCGGTGTGAGCCTCTTCCAGGGCACCGACTTTCGGAGCTGAACCATTGGTACCCTCAACGCCAAACAGTTCGGACTCGACGCGCTCGGGTGCCATCGCCGCCGCGTTCAGCACCACGAAGGGACCGTTGTGGCGAAGGGAAGCATCGTGCAACGCCCGCGCGCCCAGTTCCTTGCCACAGCCGGAAGGACCGGTGATCATGATGCGACTGTTTGTCGGTGCGACTTTATCAATGGCCTGTCGCAAATGATTCATGGCGGTTGAATTGCCGACCATGTCGAAGCTCTGCACAGATCGCTGTCGCAGCTGCAGGTTCTCTTTTTTCAATCGCGAATTTTCAAGCGCGCGGTTGGCCAGCAGCACCATGCGATCAGCCTTGAACGGTTTCTCGATATAGTCGTAGGCGCCGAGCTTGATGGCCGTAACCGCGGTTTCGATATTGCCGTGACCGCTGATGATAACGACGGGCAGTTCAGGATGCTGATCCTTTATGCGTTTGAGAATTTCCAAACCGTCCAAGGGACTTCCCTGCAGCCATATGTCGAGAATGACAAGGGAGGGTCGACGTTCCTCGACGGCCGACAAGGCCTGAGTACTGTCTTTCGCCATTCGTGTCGAAAATCCCTCATCCTGAAGGATGCCGGCAATTAGTTCTCTGATATCGTGTTCGTCATCCACGATCAGGATGTCAGACGCCATGTGTGACTCCCCTTGCTTGGTTAGGTTTTGATTTAAATTGCGGAGCCATGCAAACTCTCGCCTGAATTATTTTGATTCTCATGCTGTGGTGTCTTCTTTGTCTGTGACGACAACGGGATCACGAGCCTGACACAGGCCCCGCCGTCGTAACCGTTTTCTTTTGGCGCATCCTCCAGCACCACCCTGCCACCGTGCTGTTCGGCAATCTTCTGGACGATCGCAAGTCCCAGACCCGTCCCCTTTTCCCGCGTTGTCATATAGGGTTCGAACAGCCGGTTTCGCTCTTTGTTGGGCAGGCCACAGCCATTATCGACGACGGCGATGACAATGTTTTCATCTTCTTTTGCAACCGATATCCGGATTTTGCCGGGAACGTCGTCGCTGTCGGTTTGTTCCATTCGCGTCGCAATGGCCTCGCCGGCATTCTTTATGAGATTGGTAACCGCCTGGGACAGCAATCTCTGATCGCAGAGCGTCTTGATTTCATTTTCTTCCAAATCAACTTCGTAGGAGATTTCCGGATTTGATGTCTTGAAAAGGAAGACGGCGTCCCTGACCACATTGCGAATATCCGCCGGTTCCATCACCGGTTTAGGCATTCTGGCAAAGGAGGAGAACTCATCGACCATGCGGCCGATGTCACCGACCTGGCGAAT
>JANQOC010000366.1 GCA_028279265.1 Hyphomicrobiales bacterium | reverse complement strand
CCGGAGGTCGTGCGTCCGTTGTTTCAGAAATTCCGCTCCGATGCGGGCGAACAGCTAATATTGGAAAATAACAGTTTCGTGGAACAGGTGCTGCCGGGCGCCATTCTGCGTGATCTGACAGAAGCCGAGATGGAGGCCTATCGCGCGCCCTTTGCCCGCGCCGGCGAAAACCGCAGACCGACACTGACCTGGCCGCGGGAATTGCCGATCGAGGGACAACCGGCCGATGTCGTTGCCGTCGTCGAAGCATATGATCAGTTCTTGCAGGAGAGTGACATACCCAAGCTGTTCATCAACGCCAAACCCGGCGCACTCGTCAAAGGACCAGTTCGCGATTTCGCACGAACATTCAAAAATCAGCAGGAAGTTACCGTCAATGGAGCGCACTTTATCCAAGAGGACTCTCCTGAAGAAATTGCCGACGCCATAGCTGACTTCCTGCGATCACACAAATAACAGGATGGTGCAGCTCACCTCCCGGTCTCTTGCAATTATTTAGAGATGTCGCATTTTTGCTACAGCTGATCCCGAACGCCCGAACGGATAAAGCAGGAATTCTATTAACTTATTGGAATATATGAATTAACAGACCTGCACTTGCGGCAGACCGGATCTTGAAATTCTCGATTGAATGCCGGAAAACCGCTCCTCGACCTGAATTATGTTGCATTTATGACCGGTGCCCCAATTTTCCACGAATTTCGACGCATTTAGGACAAGGGCGAACAATAAGTAAGATTTCGGGGTGGGCCAAACAGGCTCACAATGACGGTTTTTAAGACAAAACTTGATCTGCAGAAATTGACGGATCCCGAAGGACTACAAGCTTTCAAACGCTCGGTGGTACTCGAGAGTCTTCAATATCTTCTGCAGAAACATCCTTCAACCAATCGCTCGGACTTCGCGTATGAGCTGAAAGGCGAAGGGCATTATTTGAGCATTCGATATAAAGAATTTTTGCTGGGGTTGTGGTCTTATACGGATCACGGATTGGAGTTCAATCTACTTGATGATTGTGAACTCTGCTTTTCAGAAAAATTTGGTTTCAAAACCAGTCATCTCGAGAGGGCATTTGCATTCACTCGTTTTATGGTGACACGCCTCCCGGTTTCAAAAAATTCAGACAATAACAGTTAGGCAGACGGTGCGAGTATGGAAAAGGTGATCGATTTTTTTGAGTATACGGCATTCGCTATGAAAAGCGGTTCAACTGCGGCTTTAGAAGCAATGCCCTTGTTGATTATGGTGTTCGGCATCCTGAGTATTATCTGGCTGGTGCGGAACTAGTCCATAGGATAAGCAGACCCCGGTTGTTACCGGGGCGAGGTGCGCCCTTAGGAGCGCTGCCGCGTCTGGAAATCGGCTCCAGACGATAACAAATGATGGATTTGCGTCGGAATATTGATACGATCCTCCGGAGCCCAGCTCCAATTTCCCCTTAGAGGAGAGTATCCAATGCGCGCCATCATGTTCGAGGACTCGGGTCCAGCCGAAGAAGTCCTGCAATTAAAAGAAACCGAAACGCCGAGCCCGGGATCAGGAGAGGTTCTGGTTCGTGTCGAATATTCAGGTGTCAACCCGACAGATATCAAATCGCGGACCGGTTTCTTCGAGCGAATACGCCATCTCGTCCCGATCATACCCCACCAGGACGGCTCCGGCGTTATCGAAGCTGTTGGAGATGGTGTAGATCCCGCACGCATCGGAGAGCGCGTATGGCTCTATATCGCGCAATGGCAGCGCTCTTTCGGTACCTGTGCTGAATACATATCCCTGCCGGAAAAACTTGCTTTGCCTCTGCCGGACAATACGAGCTTTGAAGTTGGTGCCGCACTCGGTGTACCGGCAATGACCGCCTATCATGGCCTGACAATGCACGGACCCATCGAGGGAAAATCGATCGTGATACCCGGTGGCGCGGGTTCGGTAGGTCACTACGCCATTCAAATGGCGAAACTTCTTGGCGCAAAGCAGGTCCTTTCAACTATCAGCAGCGATGAAAAAGCTGGCCATGCTAGGGATGCCGGCGCCGATGTCGTTATCAATTATCGTGAACAGGATGTCGCTGCCGAAGTCATGGAAGCCACGGACAATGAAGGTGTCGACCATGTAGTGGAGGTGGATCTCCATGGCAACGGCGTGCTCCTGCCGCGGGTTTGCGCTTTCGGTGGAAGTATCGCGGTATATGGATCGAACAAACCGGAAGTGACACTCATCGCACCCGAATTCTATTTCCGGCATCTCAAGCTCGAAGGATTTGCCCTATACTTTCTCGGGGATGAGCGATTTCAGAAAATCGGTTCGGAGATCAATCGCATGCTGACCGAAGATCAGCTGAAACACCGCATCATAAAAAAATATCCGCTCGAACAGGCAGCCGAAGCGCACAATGATGTCGAGCTGGGCCGGGCAATTGGAACAGTGCTCGTGCAGCCTGGTTCTTAAGCCAGGTTCATAGACCAAGTTCCGAGGGACTTCACGGCGGGCAGCTTCGCCAGCCGCTAAATCATGACGATCAGTCCTGCATCGCTGCGGCCATGACGGCATCGGCATCAAAGGGCATGCGCCGTAATCTCAGGCCACTCGCATTATAGATTGCATTGGCTATGGCACCGCCGACAGGTCCGGCGACAGCCTCTCCGACCCCGAGGAACGGGTACCCCGGGCGTTTCATCAGATGGGTTTCGACCTCGGGGATATTGTCAAACCTGAGAATGGGATAAGTGTCCCAGTCCCGGCTGGTGACGCCGCCGCTGTTATAGGTGACC
>JANQOC010000361.1 GCA_028279265.1 Hyphomicrobiales bacterium | reverse complement strand
CGACCAGAGCCAGGGGAATGCGGCGTCCGTCGAGAGCATCGACATCGACAGTGTCATAGCCGACACCATGGCGGGCGACGACTTTCAGACGCGGCGCCTGATCCACGAGCTCCTGATCAATTTTCGTCATACGAACAATGATACCATCGACATCCGAGGTGACCGCCAGCCGGTCATCCGCATGATCCGGTCGCTCGACAATATCAAAGCGTCCGTCTTCGGCGAGTTGACGCACACCGACATCGTTGATTTTGCCGAGAATGGCGATTTTAATTTTGCGCTCCGTCATAGCCGTTTCATTTTTAACACCGGTTCAGAGAAACACCAGGGACCAGGGCAAGATGGATCAGGCCTCGCAATTTTTTGAAGCCTGAGGTCCATCATTGTTGGCGTCTCTTGAAAGCCGGATCTATACCGTCAGTTCAAGAATGTGCAGGCCCAATCCCCAGCGGTCCGACAGGTAAATCAGGCCGGTTTCCCGGTCCACAAAGACATCGTTACTCTGGGGACATGCCCTCTCGGCATTGCCGGCGGGCATGTAATGGGCGATTTCCTTGGGATTGAACGGGTTCGACCAGTCGACAATCCGCAGGCCGGCATTGAACCAGCAGATGTACAGCAGGTCATCGCTGGTCATGTCATGCCAGAGATTGTGGGCACCATAGCGCGACCCCGTCTGACACCACTTGCTGTCCACGGGACGCATGGTCTCCGGATCGATATCGTGGGGCATATAGGTGCTGGCGATGACCGGTTCATCGATGTTGCGCATATCGTAGAAGGAAATAAATGCCGGCGGATCGTCACAGTTCACCGTCGTTGTTTCCTGGGCGCAAATTCCGAACTCGGACCCGGGGGGAACGACAAATGTGTGATAACAGCCGGGCCAGCCATGGGTCTCATGGGGATTTTGCCGCCACTTGATGACCGGCTTTGACGGATCCTCGCAATCGACAATGGCGATGCCCCCGTCCCACCAGGCCGAGGTGACGTAATTTCCAAATCCATGACCTTCGTGACAGTCGACACTGCGGGCATAGTCCGGGTTCCAGGAGAGATCCTCGCCCTCTTTCTGTCCCGGAAGCCAGGCATGCCCCACCGGTTCAGGATTGGCCGGATCGCTCATATCGTGGATCAGCAGCACCTTCTTGTCGTAGCCGTTTTTAAAGCCCGAGGAATACATGAGCTTGCGATTGGCATCATAGACCGGCCGGTGAATGCCATAGCTTTCGGCTTCGGCATAGCGCATGAATTTGGGGTTCACGGGATCGGAAATGTCGAACACCCTCAATCCGCCGACCGCTTCGGGATATTCGTCGCGCAGATCCGGGCGCAGCTCTGAATTCGTAATCATAATCTCATCGCTGATGAGCAGCACTTTGTGGGTCCGGGCCGCCGGTCCATCAGAAAGCTGGTTGAGAACCTTTGGATTTTTGGGGTCCTTCACATCGAGAATCGTAATGCCGTTATGACCGTTGATACCGGAAGCGGCGACGTAGCAGATGCCGTTGCGGACCTTGATCTGGAAGGCATCGCCCCAGCCGCTGAGATCGCTGTGGCCAACGAGGCGGACATTGTGGGCCTGTTCCGGCCAGGGTTCGGAAAGCTGGTGGGCGGCATCGTTGTACTGATTGGCCCCGCGCACCGTGTCGGGATTTCTAAATGGTCGTGCCATATGTTCTGTTCCTTCGTTTATTGTTATTTGACTTCAAGTTCATTCGTTTATCTATGCATTCGTGCATTTATTCATTCGTTTATTCGTGTAACCGGTGTTCCCGGGAGAGAGGGCCGATGGCAGTTTTTCCCCTCGATACCCGTTGTTTAACAGAATATGCGTTCTCAATTCCATAGCTGCCGTCTCGAAAATCACCCTCCTTTCAACGGTTATCACTCCCGTCTCCCGATGGCGGCTTCCTAGTCGGTTGTACTCAGCTGTTTGTCGTCGATATCCTGATCTTCCCGCTTCTTTTCCCAGGATTTTGGTTTGAAGGCGAAATAAAGGGCAAAGACAATCATCAACAGAATGATGATGGCGATGGGGCGGCTGAAAATGAACGGGATCGGATTATTGAATGAGACGACCATCATGTCCCGGAAGCCGTCCTCGGCAATGGGGCCGAGGATGAGGCCCAGGAGGATGCCTGCCGGCGAAAACCGGTATTTCTGGGCGTAATAGCCGATGACGCCAAACATCATCATGATCCAGACATTGTGTATATTGTTGGCCCCCGCATAGGTGCCGATGACACTGAATATCAGGATCATGGGTCCGAGAATCCCCCGGGGAAACAGGGTCAGATAGGCCATGATCCGGGCCAGGAAGGCAGCGACAAACCCCATCATCACGTTGGCGATCAGGAAGCCCCACATAATGGTGTAGATGACTTCCGGATTGTTGCGGAAGAGGCGCATGCCGGGGTTCAGCCCATGGATCATCAGGGCGCCGAGAATGACCGCGGCGGAAATACCGCCGGGAATACCGAGAATAAACATGGGGATGAGGGACGTGCCGGTGACACCGTTATTGGAGGCTTCCGTTGCCGCCAGTCCCTTGAGTTCCCCTTTGCCAAACTCATCCCCCGGCTTGGCATGACGGACCTCCCAGGCATAGGCGATCCACTGGGCAACGCTGGCGCCGGCGGCGGGAACGATGCCCATGATCAGGCCTGTCACCCAGCCTCGCACCAGGGCCCAGCGAACATAAAAAATTTCCGACAGTTTGGGCCAGACATTCCAGCTGAGGCGGGTAACTCCGGAAATGTTGCCCGTCGCCTTGCCCTCGCAAAGTTCCAGCCCCTGGGCGAAGGCAAACAGGCCGACAATGGCGGGAAGTATTTCCAGCCCGCCCTCAAAGCCGATATAGCCAAAGGTGTAGCGGGGGAAACCGGAATAGGTGTCGATACCAAAGGTGGCGAGCAGCAGGCCAAAAAGCCCGGCGATCAGCCCGCGGTAAAGGGCACCGAATGTCACGGCGGCGATGGACGTCAGGCCGAGCAGCGAGACCAGGAAAAATTCCGCCGGCCCGAACCACAGGGAAACCGCGGCCAGCGGTGGCGCCAGGAGCAGGAGTGCCAGCCCGGAAATAAGGCCACCCATCACCGAGGCGAATGTCGAGATGCGGATAGCCTCAATGGCCTTGCCGCGCTTGGTGAGTTCATAGCCTTCGATGACACTGGCGGCAGAGGCGGACGTCCCGGGTGCGCGCAGGAGGATGGCGGAAAACGAGCCGCCATAAATACCCGCCGCGTAACAGGAGACCAGAAGAATAAGGGCCGTGTCCGGGGCCAGCCCGAAAGATACGGGGATCAGCAGGGCGATGGCCATGGGCGGGCTGAGGCCCGGAATTGCGCCGATGACCAGGCCGACAGAGACACCGATGAGCATGGTAAATAGATTGGTCGCGGACAGAACATTAAGAGCGTAACCAATTATTTCCGGTGTGAGCACGAGGGCGGTCTCCTTTTGACCTCAGATCAAACCAGTATCCCGCGGGGCATGCGCGCCTGCAGGAACAGTTCAAAGAAAGCGTACATCAGGGGAAACATAATGACCGCTGTCAGGACAATCTGTTTGTAGTTTCTGACACCGACAAAAATCGTCAGGAAAATAAGGAATATCAGGGTCGAGGTATAATAGCCGAGTTCAAAGATACACAGAACATAGATGATGACGATGCCTGTGATGATCAGCGGTTTCAGGTGTTCATAGCCGATTTTAAAGGGATATTCCTCGGTGAAAACGCCGGGCTGAAAATAGGAGCGGACCAGCATCAGTATGGAAATCAGGATGATGACAGAGCAGGAAAAGAAGGGGAACTGCTCACCGGCTGCGGGAAAATCCCATGCGTTATAGGCCATGAACAATGCAAACAAGATGCAAAGTATGGCTGCGATGCGTTCACCCCAGAGAGTCATTATGGCTCACCCGCGTTTGATCTAGCAGCATCCAAAGTAACGGAAAAAAATGGCGGTTGCCACCATTGCGGGAAAAGCTCCCGCAATGGTGAATTGTGTCAGGTCCACAATCGGAACTGATTAAGTTTTCTGTTCCCAGAATTTGACGGATTCGACAAATTTACGGGTTTCTTCGATCTTGGCTTTCAGGTCGTCGCCTTCGAGATAGAAGATATTGTTTTTGTTTTTCGCTTCCTTGGCCAGATATTCCGGATTGTTCATTGCCTTTTTGATGGCCGCGGCGAAAATCGCTTTTTTCTCGCCACCCAGTCCCGGGGCACAAACAATCGTACGACCGGCAAAGGAAATGTTTTTCTGTCCCGTCACTTCTTCGAAGGTGCGCGTGGCCGGCAGGGCTTCATAGCGTTCGTCATGGAGCACACAGATCGGCTTCAACTGGCGTTCCAGCATGAAGGGGACATAAAAACCGACGTTACCGGCAACCGCATCAGTGGTTGAATTGATAACCTCGTTGATCTTTTTCTTGTCGCTGTTGGCGTAAACCTTGCGGACTTTGAAATTGTCGATGAACTTCTCGGCGAAGGCGATGCCCATATGGTCATCCGATCCGACCGCGGTCGTGCTCATGATCACCTGATTGGGGTTCTTCTGGACATATTCGATAAACGACTTCAGATCATCGAACCGGTCTTCCTTGTCGCGAATGGCCCAGATGCAAGGATCAAGAGAGTGCCAGGCAATGAAGTTGAACGATTCCGTGTTTTCGGATCGTTTCATGCGCGGATCGAGATAAGAGAACATGTGTGGGAAGTTCAGGGTTCCGAGGATATGATCGTCCTTGGCGGGATCCCACTTGGCCATCTGCTGCCAGGCAACCCAGCCACCGCCACCGGCGATATTGATGACGTTAACCGGCACACCCAATTCTTTCTGCAGGTAAGGCGCGAACAGACGGAAAGTCCGGTCAGAACCACCACCGGTTTTAAAAGGAACAACAAGCTGTACAGGTCCGTTTGGAAACTTACCCTGGGCGCGGGCAATTGCCGGGGCGAACAATGTTGCGGCTGATGCCGCAGCGGTGACTTTCAGAAAATCTCTGCGGTCTTTGCCCTTCTTTTCCATTTTTTTATCCATGTGAATCCTCCCGTAGGATCATTGAGTAATTTTAATTTAGTGAATTAATTTTTCTCATTAGTTCACTAGGTGATCTACTGTTTCAGAATAGTCTATGAAGCGCTAGAATTACAAGAGGAATTCGTTGTATATTCGTGGCGAGAGTGACGCCGCATCAGGACAGGGGCTCGAATCCGGGATGCTAATTGCCTTATTTATCTGAATTTCTACGTGCGGAACGAAGCAATGACTTCGTCCAAAACGCGGAATAAACAAGCTCCTGACTGCCGGTGACACACATTATGCGGATTGAAATTTTAAAGCTTCAAGTAAAGGGAATGCTGCCATGAGCGATACGGAAACCAAAACCAAAGGTGCATCGAAGGCCGGAGACGGCAATCATCGATTTGTTATGAACGAGCTTGACATCGTCGATGCCGGGACCGGCTATTCAACCTCCCACGGCGGCGTTGTTGAAGGCGAACGCATGCTTGTGGGATATATTCACAAACCGAAAGGTACGGGATCGCGCATGCATATGCATCCCAACGAACAGTTCAACTACGTGCTGCAGGGCACCCTGGACGTTAATATCGGCGGCCACAAGTTCCTGGCGCCGGCGGGCACCCTCGTGCATGTTCCGGCAAACACCGAACATCAGATGATCGCGACGCCGGAAGAGGATGTCATTTTCCTGGCTTTGAAAGACCTGTCCCACGGAATTGTCGGCATGGCCGTCGATGGTAAAATGTCGGGTCCGGAATATCTCGAAGGATTTGAACCCAAGGAGTCCTGAATTATTCACCTTTGCCTGCCGATCAGATTTCAGCAACCCGGTTCAACGTCTCAATTGGACATCTATTAAGCACGGCATGTGAACTACAGGGTGCGTTTGTGAGCCGGTCGGACCGGTTCGGGGAAATCCGGCGTTCAAATCCAATCAAAAGGAACAGATGTCAGGCAGTGAATAAGAGGTAGCCAACGGAAGACAGGGATCAGGAAGCCGTGAACAAGAGGCGGCGGCGCTAACGTTGGACTTTATCCGGCATGACCATACACAATCAGGAATAACAATGAACCAAGACATCAAACTGAATCCGATTAAAACTGTCGGCTTTGTTGGCATAGGCAATATGGGATCTCCTATGGTTCGCCAACTGCAAGCAGCCGGTTATCCCGTGCTGGTTTTTGACACGGACCGCGAGAAGTGTGAGGCGCTGGCGAGGGAAGCCAATGTTGAAATTGCTGATAACCTGGCGCAGATCGGGGCGCAGGCGGATGCGGTCATCACCATGCTGCCCACCAGCAAGATCGTCCGCGACGTAATCCTCGGGGAGAACGGCGTGGCCTCCGGGCTCAAGCCCAACACTATCGTCATTGACATGAGCACGTCCCTGCCGGAAGACACTCTTAAGCTTGGCGAGGAGCTGGCGTCCCGAGACGTGCATGTTATCGACGCACCGGTGGCCGGAGGTGTGGTTTTTGCCAAAGACGGAACCCTGGATATTCTTGTCGGCGGCAACGAAGAGGTCGCAGCCCATATCGATCCCCTGCTGCAGGCAATGGGACAGCAGACCACCTATTGTGGCAAGCTGGGAACGGCCCATGCCATGAAGTCGATCAACAATACGGTCAACGCCGCGGTGCTCTGTATTTATCTGGAAGCCTTGGAACTCGGAAAAAAGGTGGGAATCGACCAGGATACGGTGCTTTCCTCGCTGGAGGCGGCGACCCTGGACCGCAACCATCCCTTTGAAAAGAAAATCAAGAAACAAATCCTGACTGAGAAATTTGGAACCGGCATGGCGATGGGATTGATTGCCAAGGATATCCAGATCGCTATATCCACGGCCGAACATGTGGATCAGAAGGCTCCCGTTTCCAAGCTCGTCGGCGATATCTGGAAAGAAGGTGCCGACAAGTTCGGGTTTGATCTGGATCAGACCGAGATCTACAAATACTGGCGATAAGATCGTTGCGGGTGTGCAGGAGCCTTCTGCCGGTTCGGGCGGATTGATCCGATGATCGGCCGTGCCGGGATTGACAAAGGCCGGCATCGGGGCCAATCGGGAATCTTGCGAAGTTGCGCTCAATATGCGGGAAGGGAACGTATCTCCTACCGCTTCTGATCCAGGCGACACTTTATCTCACCGGCACTCCAATGAAATCTGTAATGAAAATAAAATCTGTGATGAAAACGAAAGCTGTAATGATATTGCAGGCCGCAAGGATATGACATGTTGAATTTCCTCCCTCCAACCGAAGACATGGCTCTGTTTATTTTGCGACTGGCGCTGGTCTATATCTATATGCTGCCGGCGGTGATGATGATTTCCGATCCGTCACGACTGCAACGGACCATCAGCCGTACCGGTATTCTGTTTCAGGACAGTAATTCCCGGATCGTGACTGTTGCGGCCTGGGCCGGAATTGCCATTATGGGCCTGGGCGGCCTGGCTCTGTTGCTGGGTGTTTTTGTCGTTGAGGCCTGCTTGTTCCTCATCGTTTTCACCATCCTCGGCGCGTTGGTCCATAACCGGGAGCTGGCGCAGGCCCTGAATCTGTTTGATGGCTGGATTGCGGACCTCGGAAGTGAGAAAGCGCATTCCGGTGGCGAAATCCGCGCCTCCCTTATCGAAGGGCATCGATCTACGGCGAAAAAGAACTGGGGACTGGTGGGCGTATTGCTGTTTCTCGTTCTAACGGGCGATCCCGTGGGGCAGATCGGTGTAATGTCCCTGTTTTGACCCGAACTTTTTCCGATGTTTATCCGGCTGCGACAACAATGCGGATCGATTTCAATGGGATCCGGTCGAATTTAATTGGGGCAAAGCATTTTTTTGTATAAAATTTGATTTCACCAGACGAAATAAACCGGATTAGACCAAGCAAGGAGGATGCTGTGATCCAACCTCATACCGGAAATTTCCAGGGACCCGGAGCCTGGCACGGGGAAAGCTTGTCGGATGCCGACCGGGAACAGACGATCTATCATCTGAGTACAACCGAAATTGAAGAAATCGACCACGCCCTGCAGCATGTGAAAGATCAAAATCTGGCAATTCCATTTGCACGCTCGGATTTTCCGCTCAAGACATTCGAAAATTTCCTGAACTCCATCCCTGAGCGGCTGGAAGACGGGCATGGATTTGTCCTCATTCGCGGTTTGCCGAGGGATCGCTACAGTCTTGAAGAGTGCGAGCTGATTTATTGGGGGCTGGGCGTTCATTTGGGCAATCCGGTGTCCCAGAACAGCCGTGGACATCTGATGGGACATGTGCGTGACGAGGGTAAAGCGGCCGATGATCCCAACGCCCGCCTTTACCAGACAACAGCCAAAATGGATTTTCATTGCGACCAGCTGCCTGTCGACGTGCTGGGCCTGTTCTGTGTGCGGACGGCCAAATCCGGCGGTGAAAGCGCGCTGGTCAGTGTTCCGGCTGTCCACAATATTATCCGCAAGGAAAGACCCGATCTTCTCGAAGCGCTCTATCAGATTTACAACATCGACTGGCGCGATGATCAGCCGGACGGCATGCAGCCCTGGTATGAAATGCCCATGCTCAGCTACCACGACGGCAAGCTGACGGCGCGGGTCACAAGCCGGGCCTATTGTGAAACCGCTTCGCGTTTCGGCGACCATCTGGCGATGAGCGATGCTCAGAGGGAAGCCGTCGATTTTATGCAGGAAGTGGCCAACCGTCCCGGAATTCGCCTGCACCAGAGATTTGAAGATGGTGATATTCAGTTCATCAACAATCATATGCTGATGCATGGGCGAACCGACTTTGAGGATTATGACGAACCGGAACGCAAACGGCATCTCCTGCGAATGTGGATTGCCTATCCGCCGCAAATACGGAGGCAGTTCGCGCCGGAACTGGCGGAAAGGGTCAAGATTGTCGACGGGGGCGGGATTCCGCTGAAACAGAAGAT
>JANQOC010000352.1 GCA_028279265.1 Hyphomicrobiales bacterium | reverse complement strand
CAAAACCTTAATTCGCTTTAGATCCGGGTCATTGCCCGGTTGGATATGAAATCAATATTGACGGGACACAGGATAACAAATTCCGGCTTCAATACTGTTGCCCAAGTAATTAAAACTTTAACGGTGTCATTAATCCAGACTTAGGATTTCCCATGGAGGCCGGGCCGGGAGCAAGCGAGAGGGTGCCGGCCTGACGGCGCGCAGCTAGTCTCCGGCAATTGCGCGCAGTTCATCCATGGCGGACATATTGGAGAGGACCCGCAATTCGAGATTGTCAAGACAGGCCTGCCAACCCTCATTGTGCTGACCGCGAATCTCTTCAGACGGAAACAGCGTGTGGGTAAGGGTCAATCGGGATCTGTTCGGGGACAGCTCCTGAAATGCAAGTTCGACAAGGGAATTCCGGATCACCGGCGACGACCAGGTAAAGGCGATCCGGTTGTAGCGCGTTATGTCCGTGTACTCGCCGAAAAGGCGCACATCATTTGACGGCAGATGCATAATGATTGAATAGCTCCCGCCGACGGTAAAACTGTTGTTGACTGTGGCTTCGCAAAAATCCTCGCGCCGGGCGAACAACCATTTGGCCATGATCGAGGGTTGGGACCAGGCCTCGAACAGGATTCGTTTCGAACAGTTGAAGTTACGCCTGATCACCAATTCATCTGTGTCAGCGGCCATAATGTTCTCCGCTCACCTTGGTGTCGATATAAGATTCCAGTTCACTCAGGCGGCGTTCCCAGAACTTTGCCTGCATGGCGATGAACTTCGCAACCTTGCGCCAGCTGTCAAAATTCATATGACAGTAAACCTGCCGGCCCCGTTTGCTTTTGGTAATCAATTCCGCCTCTTCAAGGATTTTGATGTTTTTGGAAACCGCTCCCATGGTCAAATCAAAGCTTCGCGCCAATTGACCAACGGTTTTAGATTCCTCCGAAAGGTCCGTCAGGATCAGACGCCGTTTCGAATCCGATAAGGCGAAAAAAATTCGATCCAACTGATCTTCAATTTCCATATCTGGAAACTATTTGATAATTATTCGAATAGCAAATAAATATTTTACATATTTTTCAGTTGTTTAGTTAATTTCCTGATCGCTACATTAATTGTTCCTTTTTCGTAAGTTGTCCCTAAGCTTGAGTACGGTCTCAAATTTTAGACTTACAGAAAAGGATTTTTATTCATGGCAAATATTACACATGCAATTTCGACGTCGGTGGAAATGCAAGCGGCCATTTCGGCGCTGACTACGCTGGACGGCTTAAGCAAATGGTGGACGACCGATACGACCGGCGATACCCGAAAGGGAGGGATCATCGCGTTTCGCTTCGGCAGCGGCGGTCTGGACATGTCCGTCGAGCGCGTGGGCGACAGCGAGGTCATATGGAAATGTGTATCCGGACCCGAAGAATGGATCGGCACGACCATCGAGTTTCGCTTACAAAAATCCGATGATGGCCAGACGGCACTCTTCTTTACACATCGGGGCTGGGCCGACGAATCGCCGTTCCACTATCACTGCTCAATGAAATGGGCGTCGTTCCTGCTCAGCCTGAAACAATATCTTGAACTCGGAGAGGGCCGTCCCTTTCCCGATGATATCCAGATCGTTGATCCTATTACCAAACAGGCAGCCTGATCCGCTGTAGCAAAGACCCGGTGTCTTGCGGTGCAGGCGCCGGGCCTCATCCCTCGGGCCTTATCCCTGATGACTGATGAAATGCTTATCTTTCCGGATCACCTGCAAATCAAGTTTTCCGGTTAACAGAGCCATCATAACCGAATGTGTCTTGTTTCTCGCACCCAGTCGCTTCTTGGCATTTACCATATGAACCCGGGTCGTGTGAGGACTGATACCCAGTAATTGCGCAATTTCCCGTTCCCGTAATCCACACGCTGTATAATATAAACATTGGAGCTCCCGCTCCGTAAGTTCTGTCTGAGGCAATTAATTTGTCCGTAATAATTTGCAGATGAAATTTCTTTGCATACATTAATATAACAAAACCGTGATCAATTCAAATTTTGAGGTATTCCAAAATTGCAACCGCGAACAATTTGTGCGCGTGTTCGCGTTCGTGAATCGACTGATATTTGCCCTTGCAAATAGCCTGGCCCGGACAACAGGATATTGCGACCTTCGACGCTTTCGACCGATTGTACAGTGCTGCATGAGAACCGCCGGGAAGGTTCAACACACAAAACACCGTCACAGACGAGAGCTTTCAAACCCGTTGATACGAATGGATGGTCCCATGACTGACGAATTACCGAACTTTGACTTGAGCGGGCGTACGGCCCTGGTGACAGGAGCGGCGCGGGGACTGGGACGCGCGGCGGCACTCGCCCTGGCCGCGGCAGGTGCGAACATTGTCCTTGGCGTTCGCGATCCGGGCAGCGCCACGGAACTTGCTAATGTTATCAGAACGGCAGGCCGGGATGTTTCCATCGCGACGATTGATGTCACGGATCTCGACCCAAGCCTGACGGCCATCGATGAGGCGCTGGCGGACATGGGAACCATCGATATTCTCGTCAACAATGCCGGGGGCAGCGTTCCCGGAAATGCGATCGATGCGACTCCGCAGCAATTTGATGAAGTCATCAACTGGAACGTCAAATCATCCTTCTTCATCAGCCAGCATATTGCCCGGCATATGATTTCAAAGGGTCGCGGCGGCAACATTGTTAATGTCAGTTCGCAGGCCGCCCTCGTCGCCCTGCCCGGAGAACCGGTCTATTGCCTGGCGAAATCGGCGGTGAGCCACATGACCCGCTGCCTGGCCGTGGAATGGGGGTCACACGGCATTCTCGTCAATGCGGTCTGCCCGACCTTCATCGAGACACCGGGCACAGCGCCAGCCCTGTCAGACGTCGCATTTCATGCCGATACGGTCGAACGCATCGCGGCATTGAAGCGCATCGGCAAACCCGTTGAAGTGTCGGGAGCGATCGTCTTTCTGGCGTCACCGGCGGCCTCGCTGATTA
>JANQOC010000304.1 GCA_028279265.1 Hyphomicrobiales bacterium | reverse complement strand
GCGTCTTGGCCATATTCCTTCGGTAATTTGCGGACCGGGAGATATTTCTCAGGCCCATCAACCCGATGAGTTCATTTCCCTGGAGCAACTGCAGCAATGCGGTGAATTTATTGATCGTCTGATCCGCGATTGCGAGCAATAGGTTCTGACGGCCAGTTCACCGATTATTTCAGTAATCCTCCCGGAGGAGGGGAAATCCGGCTTCTGTTCCGAACAAGCCGACGGGATCCGCCTTCTCCACAAACGACGGGTCCAATTCCGCGAGCGAAGTGATCCCGAGCATTCCCAGGGCCCGGATTATTTCGTCCTCCAGAATTTCCAGCATGAGAATAGCCCCTTTGGCACCGGCTGCTCCCAGGGCGTAACATTGTAACCGTCCAATTCCAACAGCATTGGCTCCAAGAGCGATGGCTTTAATGATATCCGTTCCGCGCATAAAGCCCCCATCGACGAATATTTCAGCCTGTCCGCCGACGGCGTCAACAATTTCAGGAAGTACGGAAAGAGATCCCGGACCCTGGTCCAACTGGCGGCCGCCATGATTGGAAACATAGATTCCGGCGACATCATGCTCGACGGCAATTTTCGCATCCCGGGGATCGGCAATACCCTTCAATATGATTGGAATATCAAACTTGGAACGTATGCGTTCGATATCGGACCAGGAAAATCGTTCCTGATGTTCTTCGCCAATATCCCTTTTTCTCGCGGTCGGCGTATAAGCCTTGGCCAGGTCCCGCTCGCGCCGGCCGTAATAATCGAGATCGACGGTCAGGCACAGGGCGATGTAACCTGAAGCGATAGCGCGCGCAACGCGATCATCAAGCCAGGCCTGGTCTCCGCGCACATACAGCTGATAGATTTTCGGATAGTCGACGGCGGCGGCAACGTCCTCCAGACCGGGTACGCTGGAAGATGAGAGCATGTGCAAGGCGCCAAATTCGGCCGCCGCCAATGTCGATTCAGCGGCGCCACCGGCGGTTATGTCCTGCAAAGAGCCCACGGGGGCAAGGATCACCGGCAATCGTAATTCCTGTCCGAGGACGACTGATTTTGTCTGAACATCGCTGACATCGCGCAATACACGCGGACGGAGAGCCAAAGAGTCAATGGCCAATCGATTCCTTTTGAGCGTAGTCTCGGTTTCCGCGCCGCCAACAATATAATCCCAGGTTTCATCGCTCAGATTTTTTCGGGCGTCTGTATAAAACTGATGGAGTACACGGTAGTCTGGCGTTTCGGACATAGAATTTTTTCCTGACGTAAACTTTCTTCAATCAAAAAGCATCGCCCGTTATTTCGGTGAACAATGCCCGCGGCATCTGATGGGGCGACATGGGAACCGGGCGTACCGGTGAAATTAGGGGCTGACAAATTTGTGGACGAGCGTATTGTACAATCCTGATAGTTTTCTGCTACAGAAAAATACCCCGAGAACAAATAACAATCGGATTCGAATGATGGAAATCGTGCATTTAACACCTCATTGTGGCTCTGCGGTTCATGGACTGGATCTCACCGAGCCCCTGTCCGACGAGCAATTTGACAGTATTCACAAGACCCTGGTGGACCGCACCGTGCTGCTGTTTCGTGATCAGCAAATTTCGGAAGAGCAGCACATCAACCTGGCGCACCGGTTCGGAGAAACGCAGCACTCCCATCAGTCTGCATTCGGCAAGCTGGAAAATTATCCGGAAATCGATGTTCTCGAATCCAGCGCTGACAAACCTCCTTACGGAACACGCGACCTCTGGCACACAGACTTTGCCGGAACGGAGACACCTTCGATGGGCACGTTGCTTTACGCACGAATCATTCCCAAAGAAGGCGGCGACACGATCTGGGTGAACACCATCGCGGCTTACGAAGCCCTGTCGGATCGTATGAAAGCGCATATTGATGGTCTTTATGCCTATCATGACAATTTCCAGCCTTATAGCGAGCATGCCAATCCAGGGCTCTGGGAAGGCGATAACTTTGAATACAACAAGAAAATTCAACAGACTTATCGCCCGCCGCTACATCCGGTTGTCCGCACTCATCCGGTTACCGGCAAAAAAGGCTTGTTTGTGAATGAGTCCATGACAACTTTCATTGAGGACATGGATCGCCGCGAGAGCGATTTTTTACTGCGCTACCTCTTCGATCATATCCGCGCACCGGAGTTCCAGTACCGTCACAAATGGCAAGCTAACGACCTGCTCATCTGGGATAACCGGCTGTCCGTGCACTATGCGTTGTTTGACTATAAGGAACATCGGCTGATGCATCGGATCATGATCAGGGGAGATAAGCCGGTTTAAAAACGGATCGGGAATAAACTTCAATCCTGAAACTCTGTGCTTCCAAAATCTGGCAGGCCTGCCGCCAGCGCTATGATTGCCGCCAGGCATCACTTTTCATATTTGACGCCAGAACACGCTGCAGCAGGGAAACGAGTTCCGACCTTTCCTTTGGCGTAAGTGCTGCGAACACGTCACGCTC
>JANQOC010000315.1 GCA_028279265.1 Hyphomicrobiales bacterium | reverse complement strand
GATTGGCTTCGCTACGGGGTCACCGCGCGGCGAAAGCGTAATCAACGCCGGCTAAGGGCCCTTCACGATCTCAGGCAGAGTAGAAGAGACTACCGTCCTCCTGTTTCCCAGGTTGAAGCGACGGTCGCGTCGGGAGAGAGTTCCGGCAAGATCGTAATCGATGCTCGATCCGTGTCCAAATCGTTCGGGGACAGGGTCATTGCCGAAAACTTTTCAATCAGAATTGCCAGGGGAGACCGTTTAGGCATTGTCGGCCCCAATGGCATCGGAAAAACCACCCTTATTTCAATTCTGACAGGGCTCATACCCGCCGATGAAGGGAGTGTAAAACTCGGCGCCAACCTTGAGATTGTGTGGTCTGATCAAAATCGCGATTCCCTGGATTCCGACTGGACTCTCAAACAAGCGCTGACCGGAGGGTCTGGTGATTTTGTAGAAATCGGCACCTCACGGAAACATGTTATGAGCTATATGAAGGATTTCCTGTTTCAGCCCGAACAGAGCGGAACCCCTGTCTCCCGGCTCTCTGGCGGAGAGCGGGGGCGGCTAATTCTGGCGCGCGCACTGGCTATGAAATCCAATCTGTTGGTACTTGACGAGCCGACAAATGATCTGGACATGGAGACCTTGGATGTCCTGGAAGAAATAATCGGTGATTATGAAGGCACGGTAATTATGGTCTCCCATGATCGTGATTTTCTGGATCGGGTGGCGACATCCATTTTAACAGTTGATGAAAATAAGCGCTGGACAGAATATGCCGGTGGCTATTCGGACATGATTGCGCAAAAGAATTTGCAGGGCGGAGCTGATATCCGGATTGCGACCGAAAATTCGGAACTCACGGGCGGCCGTAAGAAAAATCAGCGCAACATCGAACAATCGGCGACTGTTGCCTCCGGTAAAAGCAGGAAAAAACTCTCATATAAACAACAATATGCGCTCGAACATTTGCCGGAACAGATGCAAAGTATAGAAGACCAGATCGCGGAATACAGGGAAGCCCTTTCAGATCCGAATCTGTTTCAAAAGGATCCTGACGAATTTGCCCGGATCAGTGATGGTCTCGATCAATCCACAAAGGAACTCACGCGGCTTGAAGAAGAATGGCTGAACCTTGAGCTTTTGAGAGAAGAACTCGAAGCAGGTTAAGTCGTTCAGCTTCGCCGGGTACCTGCTTTTCGAAGCCCTGTAAAATTCCTGGCGGTTAGAGCCTGGGCTGAACCTGGTCCTGATAAGCAAACACTGCAGGTGTTCCACCGGTATGAATAAAAAGCAGAGATTTATCCTTCCCGGCGTCTTTCGCTCGTTCAATAAAACCGGCAAATGTTTTCGCAGTATAGGTCGGGTCCAGGACGAGGCCCTCCAAATGTCCGCCAAGTCTCATGGCCTCGACCGCATGGTCATTGATCAATCCGTATCCCGGAGCAAGATATCGGTCGTTTAACTGGATATCTCGATCATTCAGATCAATGGACAGGCCTGTCAGATCATTCAATGCCAGAAATTTTTTCTGCACACGCTCCACTTGCAGATCGGCGGTCCTGCGAACACAGATCCCCGTTACGGGAATTTCCGATCCAAGGGCTCGCAATCCGTACAGGATTCCCGCATGGGTTTCTCCGGAACCCGAGGCGACGATGATTTCATCAAGTGTGATCTCCGCGGTTTCGCACTGGACTAAAATTTCCCTTGCTGCATTGACATAGCCCAGCGCACTAACAGGCGGATTTCCGGGGGCAAGAGGGACGATATAAGATCGGTGTCCAATCTCTTCATATTCCCTGGCAATTTGCCGCAATTTCCGATCCGCCCCATGTTCATCCTCGCCTTCGTCATAGGTACTTATTGTCGCCCCAAACAACTGATCGAGAAAAACATTGCCGTTGGTTTTATAGAGTTCTCCAACACCGGGAACGCGATCTTCCAGCTGAACATGGCATTTCAAACCCAGCTTTGCCGCAAAAGCCGCCGTTGTGCGAACATAGTTCGACTGGGTCGCTCCCGTAACAAGGACCATGTCAGCGCCCTCGGACCGGGCGAGGCCGAAGTGGAATTCAAGCTGGCGAACCTTATTGCCCCCGAGTCCCACCCCCGTGCAATCGTCTCGTTTAACCAGGAGTTGCTTTGCATCAAGCATTTCCGCAACTCTGTCCAGACGTTCCAGCGGCGTCGGAAGGTGCCCTAATTTGACGCGTGGCAGCTGATCGAGTTTTCCGATTTCAGAATTCTGTTTCATGGGGATTTTTTAAACAACAGCTATCCAAAGTATCAATCAAAAAATCTC
>JANQOC010000314.1 GCA_028279265.1 Hyphomicrobiales bacterium | reverse complement strand
CTGATATCGCTGCGGGCACCATCAGCCGCCAGAACCCACTCAGCGTCCAGATTATAACTATCCAAAGGATCATTGATCGTGAGTGAGACGCTGTCTGCTGCGTCTTCTATTGCCGTTAGCTCAGACTGCCATCTCGTTTCAATGAGTTCGCTTTTTTCAATCGCATTGTAGAGATATTGTTCAATATATTGCTGCTCGATGTTGTACATCGGACGATATTTCTCATGCGGGCTATCGGCCATGAAAAATTCAAGGATCTGCTTTCCACGAAAGAAGGATCGGCCGGAAATATGAGGCAATGCCTTTTCGACAAATAACTGTTCTGCTTCCAGGGATTGAAATAGATTGAAACTGGAACGCGCGACACAAATGGCACGACTGCCATCATTAAATGTAGGCTTGTTATCGAACAAAGTCACAGGGACGCCAAATTGGGCAAGGGTCAGGGCAGCCGTCATCCCTACGGGGCCGGCACCAATAATGGCAACCTTCACCGGCTTTGACAGGTGCTCACGCTTTTGAGGCGGATCGAAATGCGGATAGTTGAAATAAAGTGAGTCAAGTTCTCCGCGTCCTTTTGGTCTCACATTATTCCTCTTGCAAGTGTTCGTGTTTATCTAATCACACTTAGCCTGCCAAGACGACGGTTTAATATTTGCCGTGTACTTTTCCTAAGTCTGATCTACCCGATTTGCTGAATTCCGTCGTAATTAACCTGCCGGTTCTCCACTAGGTCAAATCAGGCCGAATTGATTCCGTATTAAATGTCGAGATCCTGCTCGGACATCTTCCGCACCGCAGTCACATTTGATACCGCCGTGCTCAACAAGTTTATTTGCAAGCGGAACTGTGTGCCTCACATGCGCAATTAATATATATGCAATTGAATAGAGTCTCAGTCCTTCGCGAAAAGAGGGGATGTCGACGGCTGGTTGCAGAAAATTTTTATTCATGCAACGCTTCGCACTCCAGTAACCTGCAATATCGCGGTCCTTGAGGGGTTGGCTAATGTTGCAACCGAACAGGAGGTGCAAATGACGAGTTCATATTTACTGGCAGTCGACGGTAGTCCCGGTAGCCAGAAAGCGATCGAGTTCGCGGCGCAACGAGCTGAAAGTAGCGGTTCCAGGCTGATCGTTGCTTATGTGATCGAGTGGTCACCGTACTCCTTTAACACACCGGAAGAAAATGAAAGCCGCCACCAGCGGCGGGAAGAGGAAATTGACAAGGCAACCCGATCCGTCGTGGAGCCTGTGGCAAGCATGCTCAAAGAGCGCGGGCTGGACGTTGAGTCGGTTGTTCGACATGGACATCCGGCCGGAACCCTCATTGAACTGGCCAATGAACGCGGTGTTGCCCAGATCATTATCGGGCGCCGGGGGGAGGGCGGTCTCAAACAAATGATGTTTGGCTCTGTCGCCGCCAATCTTGTCCAGGGATCTTCGGTGCCGGTAACCGTCGTGCCGTAAAAAAATTTTTTTGTTCAGCCTGATTCAGGCTTAGGAGGAATAATGAATCGTCTTGTCATTTCACTAACAATGCTGCTCTTTTCGATTGTACCCGCCGCAGCAGCAGGGGTCGATGAAACCATCAATGCGTTCACGGCCCCAATCGCGTCTGTCATTGGCCAAATCGTTTTTTTCAAGGTTCCCCTTTTTGGTGCGCAATTGCCGCTCGTTGTTCTTTGGCTCGTGGTGGGCGCTGTATTTTTCACAATCTACATGGGGTTAATCAATCTGCGGGGCTTCAAGCATGCCATTGAACTGGTCCGGGGAGACTATGCCAATCCCAAGGATGCGGGTGAGGTCTCTCATTTCCAGGCCCTGGCCACAGCCGTTTCGGGTACGGTCGGTATCGGTAACATCGGCGGGGTTGCCGTTGCCGTGACGGTCGGGGGCCCGGGCGCCACGTTCTGGCTTATCGTCGCCGGCTTCCTCGGCATGTCGACCAAGTTTGTGGAATGTACCCTCGGTGTGAAATACCGGAACGAAAACCCGGACGGTTCGGTCTCCGGCGGACCCATGTACTATCTGCGCAAGGGGTTTTCTGAGCGCGGGATGGAAGGTTTCGGCAAATTCCTGGGGACGTTCTATGCCATCGGCATCTTCATCGGCGCCCTTGGAATAGGCAACATGTTCCAGTCGAACCAGGCTTATGTGCAGCTCAACAATGTCGCCGGAGGATCGTTGGACGGTCTTGGCTGGCTCGTTGGCCTGATCATGGCGGCGGTTGTTTTTTCAGTCATCATTGGCGGCATTAAGTCAATCGCCCGTGTCACCGAAAAGATCGTACCGTTCATGGCGGTCTTCTACTGTTTCTTTGCACTTATTGTGATCATGATGAACTTCTCGTCGATCCCGGCTGCCATTGGCAATATTTTTACCGGGGCATTCACAGGCGAGGGGGTTGCCGGTGGAGCGCTTGGCGCGCTGATCATCGGTTTTCAGAGAGCTGTATTCTCGAACGAAGCCGGCATCGGCTCGGCATCGATTGCACACTCCGCCGTGCGGACAAATGAACCCGTGACGGAAGGAATGGTTTCGCTGTTGGAGCCGTTCATTGATACGATCATCATCTGTACGATCACAGCGCTTGTGATCGGGACGTCACAGGTGGCTGACCCGAACTTTGCCGGTAACGCGCAGGGAATTGCGATGACTTCGGCGGCGTTCGAGCGGCAGCTCTCATGGTTCCCGATACCGCTGGCGTTTGCCGGCGTGCTCTTCGCCTTTTCGACCATGATCTCCTGGTCCTACTATGGACTGAAAGGGTGGACCTATCTGTTCGGTGAAAACATGCGCGGTCAGACCATTTATAAGCTGATTTTCTGCGCCTTCGTTGCATTGGGATGCGTCGTACAGCTTGGACCAATCCTCGATATCTCCGACGCGCTGGTCTTCCTGATTTGCGTGCCGAATATTCTGGGATTGTATTTCCTGGCCCCGATCGTGAAGAGCGAACTGGATTCCTATCTGGCCCGGCTCCAGAGTGGTGAAATCAAGAAGTTCGCACACTTATAGACAAGCCTTCCTGGGGTCCGGCGGCAATGGTTCTGATCAATGA
>JANQOC010000297.1 GCA_028279265.1 Hyphomicrobiales bacterium | reverse complement strand
TTATCGTCAGCTCGAACTTGGCATCAAGGAAGCCTATGACTTTGCCGGCGATGTCATGACGATCAACATGTCGAAAGAGGATGCGGCGGAAGGAATTGGAGCGTTTCTCGACAAGCGCGACCCCCAATGGAAAAAATAGTCTGTCAGCCCGGACGACAATAGAACGTCAGAAGCACGTCAAAAGAACGTCGGATTGAATTCAAACGCGGCGCTCTTCCCGGCGATGGTGCGGCTCCCGGTGTAACAGCGACATCCTGCAGAGCCTGAAAGGACTATTTCGGAATTTT
Organism: Hyphomicrobiales bacterium; assembly: GCA_028279265.1. Taxonomy (GTDB): domain Bacteria; phylum Pseudomonadota; class Alphaproteobacteria; order Rhizobiales; family CAYWUX01; genus JANQOC01. Next base: position 5,251 of record JANQOC010000297.1, on the reverse strand, counting down.
TCCTACCCCAGTTTAGACATCAAAAAGCATAGGTGCCACGTTTTGCAACCGGTTGATCCGTACATGCCTCTTTCGTCCAAATGCCTCTTACTACCAGAAGCGTCCCGAAGCCCCGATAACACTGGTGAGAAGTCCAAGGATCAGGTTGATGCCGACAATGATCCGGATCGTGTTCAAATGACTCGCCGCCACGGGCCAAGCCTGCTCCCCGACCGCCTGCTTGAATCCCTGAAAGGGCCGATAGTAAAGAAAAGCGAACAGTCCGATCATCAGCAGACCGGTCAGATGCATGATATGAATGTGAACGCCCGCGCCGCCAAAACCGCCGAAGTGCGTAAATATCAATCCGTAGCCGGTTAAGGGCAAAGCGATTACCGAAAGCCACACCCAGGGGAAAAACCGCTGGAAGACGCCCCCCCAGAGTGCCAGCCTCTGAGGCGGCTCCGCATCACTTAGGGAGGGCCTGAGTATGATGTAGGCGAAGAACATGCCGCCAACCCAGACGATGGCCGCAAAAATATGGATGGTGATCGAAATTGAAGATATGGAGAACATAATCAATCCTGTTATAAAAGCTGCTGGGTTATCATATTCAAAGGCTCGACTTAAAAGGCTCTATAGAAAATGCGCTATGGGATAATCCCGGAACCAGTCCTGGAAATTCTTTTTAGAAGCTCCCAAGGAATGTTGATAGCAGAAAATCTATGGAGTGGCCGACTTTGTCGGAAGCGATAGACATTTTCTATTAACAGCGTTGTGATGAAACTGGAATTATCGGGCAGGAAAAACGGATCTAAGGATGAACGTGCAATTAAACAGAATTGAAGACCGGGACAGCGTGTCCGTGGATTTTGACTTGCAGAAGCTCATTATCGCAGGCTGGACGGGGCGCAATCAGGAAGCCATGGAAGCCCATATCAGGGAACTTGAGGAAATGGGAATTCCCCGACCGAAGCAAACACCGGCTTATTACGAATGCGCCAAAAGCCTGGTGACCACCGACGAAACAATCGAAGTTGTTGGTGAAAACACCAGCGGCGAGGTCGAATTTTTTGTCGCGAGCCTGGGCGATGATGTGGTCGTCGGTCTCGGTTCCGACCATACGGACCGCGAAGTTGAAAAATCAGGTGTCACGCTTTCGAAACAGCTTTGCGCCAAGCCCATCTGCGCGGACGTCTGGAATTTTAAGGATGTTTATGACCACTGGGACAAGCTGATCCTGCGGTCCTGGGCCGTTACCGGTACTGCCCGTGATCTCTATCAGGAAGGTCCGGTGACGACAATGCGCGATCCCCTCGAACTGATTGAGGGATATTTTGGGGAACCCAGACTGAAGAATGGAACCCTGATGTTTTGCGGAACTCTGGCCGTCGCCGGAACGATTCGACCCGCCGACACTTTTGAGATGGAACTGGAAGACCCGGTCCTTGGCCGCCGGTTGCAGCACAAATATACGATCGAGGTTCTTGCCACTGAAGATTAGTTCGCTGTTTCCAACCGCATCAAATGGTGGATTTTCCCAGCCCGCCCAACCGAATTGCGCGATCTGTCTCCTGCAAACGATCAGTTTCTCTATTCCGGGGAGTATTATTCTTTAAACCAGCGAATGTTATTCTTTTCCGGAAACAAGGGTTTCCAGCGTGCGGGCGATCTGAAACAGTTCCCGATCCTTTCCGTGCTCCCCCATGACCATCAGCCCAACGGGCGGCGCTTCCTGCAATCTTATTGGAAGGGAAATTCCACAGCGATCAAGAAAATTCGTGACCGTGGGATTACGCAGCGCCAACAGATTCAACTTGGCATAGACGTCGTCATTGCCTTCAAAATCTGAAAGAAGCGGAGCGATGATCGGCACAGTGGGGTAGATGACGGCGTCGAATTCAGCCGTTTTTTCGTTAGCGGTGGAAATTATTTCCCGGCGTTTCCAAAGCAAATGCAAATAGTCCGCAGCCGACTGCTCGCTTCCTTTGACAATGCGCGAACTTACCCGCGGGTCATAGCGCTCGGCGTCGGCGGAACCCAACATGTCCTGGTGCCAGGCATAGGCTTCGGCTGCCGCAAGCCCCCCCTTGGCATTGAGTTCCGGCAAGCTTTCCAGATCCTCGATCCGGAACTCGACGAGCTCTATCCCGGCTTCGGACAAGGCCGTGCAGGCCAGCTGATATTGCCCGGCCACCACCGGCTCCATGTTCTCCAGAACATAGTTGGTCAAAATACCGAGCTTCAGCGATGACGCCGGTCTCCCGTCTTCCAGTTCGCGCTCTTCCCCCGACATCACGGCATCGAGGATGGCGCAGCACTCAACGGTCTGGGCAAGGGGTCCGACGGAGTCCAGGCTCTCCGACAGGGGATAGACACCTTTAAGGGGGACCCGGTGGGCCGTCGGCTTATAGCCGGTGATCCCGCAAAAAGCCGCGGGAATGCGGCATGAGCCCCCTGTATCCGTGCCGATCGCTCCGAAGGCCATGCCATCGGTGACGGAAACGGCCGCACCTGAGGAAGAACCGCCCGGAATGCGCCGGGACATCCGGTCATGGGGATTTGCGGGTGTCCCGTAGTGCGGGTTCAGCCCAAGTCCCGAATAGGCAAACTCGGTCATGTTCGTACGGCCGAATATCACAAATCCCGCCTGCCGCAATCTTCGAACGATTTCCGCATCTTGCGCGGCGACCGGGGACGCATCCAGAATTCTGGATCCTGCGCGGGTGACCTGCCCCTGGACATCAAACAAATCTTTCACAGATATGGGAATACCCGCAAATTCTGACGGCGGAGATCCGGCCTGACGCAGGCTGTCCAAATTCTCGGCCTGAGCCAGAACATCCTGTTCATCAATCTCAATGAACACACGCTCGCCTTCTCCGTCGGGATCGGCAACGCGCTCCAGACATTGGGCGACAAGATCACGACTTCGGACTTCACCCCTTGCGAGCTGCCCGGCCAGTTGACGCAGAGTTGGCATATCCGGAATTATTCCTGATCGTAGTAATGCATTTCGAGGAGAATACAGCCCTGCTCGGATTTGAACGGTCCATGGGATACGCCCGGTGGACGGCAGGCATACGTATTCGGGGAGAACGATGTGCCCCCTTCTCCATTGGCATTGTTACCGACTGTGAGATCGCCACTTACAAGATAAACTTCTTCCCAATAGTCATGCACGAAGGGCTCCTGGGTATAAACGCCCGGAGCAAATCTCAAAAGCCGGGTGCGGTTGCCCAGCTTGTTGGTTTCATCCAGAAAACCGGCAATGATCTTCTGTTCGATCCCCGCGGGATATCCGTCAGGTGTCTGCCAGCCGCTCGACATATCGATGGCATGAAACTCTTTGTGTTCCTTATCAATTGTCATCGTTCTCTCCTCGCATCACTCTAGGCGGTTCTCAAAGGCGGTGCAATGTGTGTGAAATAATCCGAAATATCGGGTACAAGGGCGACACTTGGGTTATCATCAATTGAGTAGACAGCTCCTAGCACAAATGAATGCCCGATAACAGGCGGAGGCGAGGGATTGATTCTCCGGAGCATTCTGGACCATTGAATTCAACGCGAGGAGCAGCGGCGGCAGGATTGTCAGTGTCCGACATAAAGATTTTAAACTCTTCTGTCATGAAAATGTTCAGGCAGGAACATCATCTGTGTTGTGGACAGGCAGAAATCAGATACACCCTAACCGGTGCAAAGGTGTGCCAAACCTCAAAACCGGGCAGTCGAATTGACGAGATAAGCCATGAGCAGTGAACAAATATCCGATCCGGCCAAGGCGGTTGCCGCATTGGAAGATCTCTATGAAAAAGAGAGCCAGCGTCTGCAAAAGAGCCTGTCGGCCTTCGCCGAGGACAAATTGCCGAAAAAAAGATCCCGCGGATTTTATCCCCGTGTTCGCGTGGAGATCCCATCCCTGCGCCTGAAAAACATTACCCGATCCTACGGATTTTGCGACCGGCCGGGGACATATGAAACGACGATCACCCGGCCGGACCTCTTTCGCCGCTATCTGACCGAACAGCTTACAGAGCTGAAAAACAATCATGACTGCACATTCCAAATCGGATTGTCGGATATGCCGATGCCGATACATTTCGCCTTTCCCGAGGGGCTTCATATCGAACAGGGGCTGACCTCCAGGCAGATCGAAGCCTTCCAGGACCATTTCGATGCCCCGGATCTGGCGGTCATGGACGATGAACTCGTAAACGGAGAGATTGATATTCCGGCCCATGAAAAGCGGCCGCTTTCTCTCTTTTCAGCACCCCGGATCGATTACTCCCTGCACCGTCTGCGCCATTACACCGGCACGGATTGCAGCCACTTTCAGAACTTTGTTCTATTTACGAACTACCAGTTCTATGTCGATGCCTTCAGACAGGTCGCAAAAAATCTCGTTGCCGACGATTCAACGGCCTACTCGGAATTTGTCGAACCCGAGAATTCCAACCACGGCCCGCAGATGCCCGCCTATCATTTGAAAAGAAACGATCTCGACGGCATTACGCTGATCAATATCGGTATCGGGCCTTCCAACGCCAAAACGATTACCGATCATGTTGCGGTCCTGCGCCCCTCCGCCTGGATCATGCTCGGACACTGTGCCGGATTGCGAAGCACCCAGCGCCTCGGCGACTATGTTCTGGCCCACGGTTATGTGCGCGACGATCATGTCCTGGACGCGGACCTGCCGCTCTGGGTTCCTATACCGGCCCTGGCCGAAGTGCAGACATCCCTGGAGCAATCCGTGGCCGATGTCTTCGAGCTGGAGTCGGGTGATCTGAAACGAGTGATGCGTACGGGAACCGTGGCTTCGATTGACAATCGAAACTGGGAATTGCGCGACCAGGCGGAGCCTGTCCGACGGTTCTCCCAATCCCGGGCCATTGCCCTGGACATGGAAAGTGCCACGATTGCCGCCAATGGATTTCGGTTTCGTGTTCCTTACGGCACTTTGCTCATTGTTTCGGACCGGCCCCTCCACGGGGAACTGAAACTGCCGGGCATGGCCTCCGAGTTCTACCGCAGCCAGGTCGATCGCCATCTGGATGTGGGTATCCGCGCCGTCGATATCATGCGCGATCTCCCAAGCGCTCGTTTGCATTCAAGGAAATTACGGAGCTTCAACGAGGTCCCGTTCCAGTAAGGCCCGTCGAACGTCCACCCCTCGCTGGTCCTATGCGGCTTGCGTTTCAGCGACGATACGTTTTCGGGACATGCGGTGTGTAAGGATAAGCCGGCGTGCCAGTGCAACAATGAACAGG
>JANQOC010000295.1 GCA_028279265.1 Hyphomicrobiales bacterium | reverse complement strand
AAACGCATCCTGTTTGATCTGGGACAGGGCCGCGGCAATTTCCTCGGCATCGGATGGTTCCACATCGCCAATAAATCGCAAAGTCAGGTGCAGGTCGCTTTCATCAACCCATCTGGCATTGGGTATACCCTGGCAGAGCTGGTGCAGACGGTGCTTGATCTGTTCGGGGAGACTGATCCCTGTAAAGAGGCGCGGCATAATCCGAAGTATTTATCCCGGTCCGGTTGCTTCTTTCAATTTTTTTTCCCGAACGCGCCGGATGAGATTTTCGACACTGGGAAGAATGTTTTCAACCAGGACGTCGACACCCTTCTCATTCGGGTGCATGCCGTCGGACAAGTTCAGTTCCGGCCTCAGTGCGACGCCTTTCAAAAAGAACGGATAATGAATGAGATCGTATTTTTCCGCCAGGGTCGGAAAAATGGAGGCAAATGCTTCGGCATATTCGGGGCCGTACCCTCTGGGAGACTGCATACCGGCAATCAGGATTTCGGCGTTGCGGCTTCTCAGGATTTTTATGATTTCCTCAAGGGCGTGTTTGGTCACGGCGGGAGAGAGCCCGCGCAGGGCGTCATTCGCCCCGAGTTCGAGTATCACGGCATCCAGATTTTTAGGCAACGACCATTCGAGCCGCTCCAGCCCGGCCGCTGCCGTATCCCCGGAAACGCCTGAATTCATCACAATCACGTTATGTCCGCGATTTTGCAGAGCTTTTTCAAGCTTTACGGGGAAAGCCTGGTCCTGGGGCAATCGATAACCGGCGGTCAAACTATCGCCATATGCGACGATACGAATAGGCTTCTCAGGCTTTAGGGACGCATTTTGCGCTCGCACAGCATCTGGCCATACAAGCGGCAAAGCCAGCAGCAACAGCAGCAGTGGTGAAAATCCGAATTTTATCATTTGACGTATTCTATCCATCATTTACTGAAAGCAGATAAATTTTCGCAGTTCCTACTTTTATCGCGTGATTCGGGCTTGGAATATTGATTCTGGGTCTTAGCTAACCAAAATACAACCGGTCTGACTACATTTGGCTCTTTATGGCAAACGCGCGGGTAATGTAAGTCCGGATGTGGATCGAATTATGAAAATTGGTCACGACACAAGTTTTGAAAAAATGATGCACTGCTGCAGAACGTGCCGTTCTCCTGAGCAAGTTCGGCAAAATGCTTTTCAGGATAATGTTTAATGAATACACCCGGTCTACCTCCTCTCGTGCATCTGGACGATGTACGCCTGACACTGGCGAGCCGTGCAGGAAATGTCGATATCCTGAAAGGGATTAATCTGGATATCGCTGACGGTGAAGCCCTGGGCATCGTCGGACCCAGCGGTTCGGGCAAGACATCGCTGCTGATGATCATGGCCGGCCTCGAACAGGCAACGTCCGGTCTTGTGGAAATTGTCGGGCAGAACTTTACCGAGCTGAGCGAGGATGAACTGGCACGGATCCGCGGGCAGAATATCGGCATCGTGTTCCAAAGCTTTCACCTCGTGCCGACGATGACGGCGATTGAAAATGTCGCGCTGACCATGGAGTTCCTGGGGCAGGAGGATGCCCTGGAGATCGCCGAGCGGGCGCTTGCTGATGTCGGTCTGTCCCATCGCCACGATCATTTTCCGGCGCAACTCTCGGGAGGTGAACAACAGTGCGTCGCCCTGGCCCGGGCCATTGCGCCGCGCCCGAAAATTCTTCTCGCCGATGAACCCACAGGTAATCTGGACGGCAATACCAGCCATCAGGTCATGGACCTGATTTTTGATTTGCAGGACCGTCATGGAGCGACGCTCATCCTCGTGACCCATGACCCCAATCTCGCTAACCGTTGCCCGCGCGTGATCAATATGGATGACGGCCGCATCGTTTCGTCCGAAACCGCGGAAATGGTTGGTGCTCAGTGACAATTGCCCACAGACAATCCGCAGTCCCGGGTCTCGGGGGTGGTCGCTTCCCGCTTATTCTAAAGCTTGCGCTGCGGGAATTGCGCGGCGGCTTCCAGGGTTTTTATATTTTTGTCGCCTGTGTGGCGCTTGGGGTCGCAGCGATCGGGGCCGTGGGGACGGCAGCTCAAGCCCTTAAAAGCAGCCTGGCACGCGAGGGACAGCTGATCCTCGGGGGCGATATTGCCGTGAGGCTGATCCATCGCCGGGCAAATGCGCAGGAACGCTCCTTTCTCGACAGTCAGGGAACCGTTAGCGAAGTCATGACCATGCGGGCCATGGTCCGAACGTCTGACGGCAAGAAAAACTCTCTTGTGGATCTAAAAGCGGTGGATGACAGATATCCGCTGTTCGGCACCTTGCGCCTCAGGAGCGGCGACACCCTGTCGGAGCGATTGAGCCGCGGGCCGGGCGTGCTTGTTGAACCGATGGTACTCGAGCGTCTCGATCTGTCGGTGGGAGATCCTTTAAAACTTGGCGAGATCGAACTCCCCATATTGGGCGTGATTGAAAAAGAACCGGATCGTCTGACCGGGCCGGCAAGTCTCGGACCCCGTGTCCTGGCGACCATTGATACGCTGCAGCCCACGGGGCTCCTGGCACCAGGCAGTCTGGCGCGGTGGCGCTATCGGATTCGCTTTCCGGATCAGTTTGCCAACGACACGAATAAACTTGCGGAGTTTCGCGAGGAAATCAAAACCAAATATAGCGACTCCGGATTTTCCGTGCGCGACCGGACGAACCCGTCCCCCAATGTCAATCGCGCCATCAACCGGCTTTCTCAGTTCCTGACCCTTGTCGGGTTGACCGCCCTGCTCGTCGGCGGCGTCGGCGTGGCCAATGCGGTCAGCAATTTCGTCGAACGCAAGAAGAAGACAATGGCAACGTTCAAATGTCTCGGCGCGTCGACCCGCGATGTCTATGGGGTGTACCTGGTGCAGATCTCCATCCTGGCAGGTGTGGGCATACTGATCGGCCTGTTCATCGCCGCCGTCGTGCCCCCGGTTCTCGCGGCCCTGTTCAAAGATGTGCTGCCGTTTGACATTGCCATCCAGATTCAGCCTTCGGCCCTGGCGTTAGCGGGCTTCTACGGGCTTCTTGTCGCCCTTCTATTCGTCGTCTGGCCACTCGGGCGCGCGCGCGAGGTCAAACCGCAAGTTCTGATGCGCGACGACGTTTCCGAGCAAAGCAAGCGGCCGCATCTGTTCGATATAGGAATCACGGTGCTGCTGGCTCTCATACTGGCCGCGGTCGCGATCTCCACCTCGGATTCGCGTCAGATCGCCTTCTATTTCTGCGTCGGACTGCCGGCCCTGTTTGTCTGTTTCCTGGTTTACAGCTCGCTGCTTAAAAAGCTGTTCGCGAAAATTCCAAAACCCCGGCAACCGGAACTCAAACTGGCGCTCGCCAATCTCAGTGGCCCGGGTTCGCTCACACGTTCTGTTGTGCTGTCCCTTGGGGCGGGTCTGAGCCTCCTGATCACCGTATCCCTGGTCGATCGTTCTATGACCTCGGAGCTTGAAACAAGCCTGCCGGAAAATGCGCCCGATTATTTTATCCTGAACATTTCGAAGTCGGAATGGTCCCGGTTCTCGGCGCTGTTCCAGGAGCAATTGCCGGGTGTCCAGGTTGAAAGCGCGCCGATGCTGCGCGGGCGTATTACCCAGCTCAACGGACGCCCGGCGGATGAAATCAAAGCCACGCCCGATGTGAGCTGGGTCCTGCGCGGCGACCGCGGTCTGAGCTACGAAGCCGAGCCGCCAAAGGGGTCGCGCATCACCCAGGGCGAGTGGTGGCCGCCGGATCACAAGGGCGATTATCTGGTATCGTTCGCTGATGAGATCGGACGCGGGCTGGGACTGAAAATCGGCGACACGGTCACGGTCAATGTTCTCGGACGAAATATCCAGGCGAGGATTGCCAATTTCAGAACCGTTGAATGGGAATCCCTCTCAATAAACTTTGTGATGGTCTTTTCGCCCAATACCTTGCAGGCGGCGCCAGCGCGGCGGCTGGCAACTCTGAAACTGCCGCCTGATGCAGATTTTTCCAGGGAAGCCGATGCCATTCAGGAAATGTCGCAGCAGTTTCCCAATGTCACCTCGATACGTGTGCAGGATGCCATCAATGCGGTTATCAGCGTTTTCGAAAAGATCATGATCGCCATTCGTTCCGCCGGCAGCCTGACCCTGATTGCCGGTGTCCTCGTGCTTGCGGGCGCTCTCGTGACGGCGCAGCAGAAACGGATCTATGAAGCGCTGATCCTGAAATCCCTCGGAGCCGTGCGCCGGCGGATTGTTGCCGCACATTTTGCCGAATATCTAATACTGGCTCTGGCGACGTCGCTGCTGGCCATTGTTTTCGGTGTTATCGCGGCCTGGGTCATCCTGACCCGGATCATGGAACTGAACTTTGTGTTCTCATTTGCAGCGGTAATTCAGGCCGTATTGCTGGCAATTGTACTCGTTTTGTTCTTTGGGGCAGCGGGGACCTGGCGGGTTCTCGGGGCGACAACGTCGTCAAAACTCAGAAATCGCGGGTAAATTGCCGGAATTGCTGCCAATAGTTTTTAAGAATTCTTACTTTTGATAGACATATGCTATCAAATGCCCGGGTGCTGGCGGGTTGTTAACCCCTGGTAAAGTGCGGTAATATTAAATTTGGAACGGTTATAAGAAATCGACGAAATTTCTTGTAAATCAGCTATTCATGCCCCATATCTGGGCAAAGTGTGAAATTGAATTTTTCGCTAACCCTAGTTGTTGTTTGAGAGGACTTCGCCAAATGGCAGACTTTGACAATCAAAGAGTTTATCAAAATCAAGCGGGTGCCGCCACTCAGGCCATTGATGAGGGTCTTCGCGCCTATATGCTTCAGGTCTACAATTACATGGCCGCAGGCGTCGCGATAACCGGAGTTGTGGCCTATCTGACGTTCGTTTACGCGTCGTCCAATCCGGCATTTGCACAGCTGATTTATGTCAGCCCCCTGAAATGGGTCGTTATGCTGGCGCCACTGGGAATGGTCTTTTTCCTGTCGGCTCGCCTGCATAAGATGAGCGTGTCCGGTGCCCAGACGTCATTCTGGATTTTTGCCGCACTGATGGGACTATCCCTGTCATCTATTTTCCTCGTCTATACGGGGCAAAGCATGACGCGGGTATTTTTCATCTCGGCTGCGGCTTTCGGCGGACTAAGCCTTTACGGCTACACGACGAGAAAAGACCTGAGCGGTTGGGGATCCTTCCTGATCATGGGATTGATCGGAATTATCATCGCGTCCCTGGTCAATATCTTCCTGGCCTCGTCGGCGCTGCAGTTTGCCGTATCGGTGATTGGTGTGTTGGTTTTTGCGGGACTTACCGCTTACGACACGCAGCAGATCAAGGAAATGTATTACGAGGGCGACAGCACCGCTGTTGCAGGTCGTAAGGCGATTGGCGGCGCGCTGCGTCTCTATCTCGACTTTATCAACCTGTTCCTCATGCTCCTGTCTCTGTTCGGATCACGCGAATAGACAACAGCAGCGAATTGGAATTAAATGGGGCCTGTCTTTGACAGGCCCTTATTTTTTGCCTGCCGATGCGGATTACTTTCGAGGTGTGGCCGGAGGTTCATATTTCAAAAACCCAACCACAAATGCATGTCCGGCCGGCCAAAGCGGAAGACTTCGTGGCGATTACCGAGATTTACCGCGTTGCCGTCCTGGAAGGCACGGGGAGCTTTGAGATCGATCCGCCGGACAGGCAGGAGATGGTTGAGCGACATCAGAAAGTTCTGTCCAATGGCGGTTTCTGGTTCGTGGCCGAAGATAACCCGGAAGATCCCCTGTCAGTGCGGGGCTATGCCTACGCCGCCCCGTTCCATCACCGGCCCGCTTACCGCTTTGCCCTTGAAGTTTCAGTGTATGTTTCCACCGCGCACCAGGGACTTGGGATCGGCGGTCTGCTACTGGCGAGAATTATTGAAACGGCGGGAGGCAAAGGGTTCAGGCATATTATCGCCGTTATCGGGGATTCCGCCAATGAGGGATCCATCGGCCTGCACAAATCGTTCGGCTTCGAACATGCGGGAACACTGAAAAATATCGGTTTCAAACACGACAAATGGCTTGATGTCGTCTACATGCAGAAGACGCTGTAACCGCGGTGAAAGCAACGGGACCTGGATTAAGTCGCGCGCGGGCGCAAGGTCCGATCTGTCAGCCGGATTGTTCCGACAAGCTCTGCGAACAGTCTCTACGAGTTTCTAGTCGTCTCTAATATTCAACCAGCTTGATCTTCCTGTCGATCACGCGCAGGACTTTACCGAGGTCGTGTCCCCGTTTCAGGATCAGACCTGTGGGGGTGATGACACTGTACATGCCCTGTTTGCGGGCAAGTTTCGGATTTTTTTCGATGCGGTAGATCGGCGTTTCGCTGGCACGACGAAATATGGAAAACACGGCCCGGTCTTTCAGCATATCAATCGCATAATCACGCCAGTCTCCCAGAGAGACATTGCGGCCGTAGATATTCAAAATTTGAAAAAGTTCGTCGCGGTTAAATGTTGTGGTCTGCGGCTTTTTGTTCTTTGACCCCTTGAATTCGACTTTGCCTGCCAAGCCGGGATAAGAGCCTGCAGGAACAAATGGTATGGGTTCAATTTCGCTCATAGCGCCTCCCTGAGTGCGATTCACACTCAATCATCGCGAGCTTGGGGACAGAATGCAAGTAGGGGGAGGTAAAAAAATAATTGCAATATTAATCGTTTAGGGGGCAATTCCCGATTGCACTCCGGATTTTTGCCGGAAAAAAAGCATTCTGACAGCTGGGAGCGCGGCAGGGATCCGACGGACGTGGATTAAGCCAGCTCTGTTTTGGATGTCCAGACGCAGCACCATTAATTCATCAAAATCAATAGCTTATATTTCCCTACTTAATAATTCACATTTGTAATATTTTGCAATAAAGGTCACAGAATTGCCAAGAATCAGCCAAGCACGCGCCCAATTGGGCTGTCAGTTTATCCATATTGCCTCTTTGGCCCGGTCCCCTCTAGGCTTCGGACTTCTCAGCCCCCCAGCCCCCCGAGGTCTTCTCTTCGGATCGGGCCGCCCTTTTTGGCCCCCCGCTCGCATTGAAAATCCCAATATTGAGATATTCAGAAGCACCGGTTTTTGTTGCCCGCCCTCTTGATTTTAAGGGACGTTCGCTCATATTGCTCCGTCGAAACCAGAACCTTTCGGATAATTGAGTCACATAGGGAAACAGGTACCGTGAACGACGAAACTCAGACAGAAGAAGTAGGTGAAACCCGTTTCGAGTTCCAGGCGGAAGTCAGCAGACTTCTCGAACTCATGGTTCACTCTGTTTACACGGAAAAGGAAATTTTTCTGCGTGAGCTGATTTCCAACGCCTCCGATGCCTGTGACAAACTGAGATACGCCGCCATCACCGAGCCAGACCTCCTTGGTGAAGACAGTGAGCTGCAGATCAAGATCACAGCCGATGCAGATGCGAAGGTGCTCACCATTTCCGATAATGGTATCGGCATGGACCGCCAGGAACTGATCGAGAACCTGGGAACGATCGCGCGTTCGGGCACGAAGGCATTTGTCGAACAACTGAAGCAGGACGAGGACAGCAACGCCCTGATCGGGCAGTTCGGGGTCGGGTTTTATTCGGCATTCATGGTCACCGATTCCATAGAGGTCATAAGTTCCAAGGCCGGGCTGTCAGAGCGACATATCTGGCAATCCGATGGATCCGGAAATTTTTCCGTAACGCCTTCGGACTCCGATACGCCGGTGCGGGGAACCGAAATTCGCCTCAAGCTGAAGGAAGACGCACAATCCTTCCTTGAGGCGGTCGAGATCGAGCGCATCGTGCACCAGTATTCCGATCACATTCCGTTTCCGGTCATGCTGATTGCCACGGCGGAAGATGAAGACGGCAAGATTCCGGAGCCGAAAAAACTCAATTCTGCGAGTGCGCTGTGGACCCGGCCCAAAAGTGAAATTACCGAAGGGGATTACACCCAGTTCTACCGGCACGTCTCCGT
>JANQOC010000282.1 GCA_028279265.1 Hyphomicrobiales bacterium | reverse complement strand
GCCTTGAAATTGCCTATATCAAACCAATATATATTGGATCTGAATAAATGTCCGACTTGGGACCTGGACCGGCACGAAACCGGAATTTCACATGAATATACGTACCTTATGCCTTGGCATTCTGTTTTTTGACGATGTCACGGGTTACGAAATTAAAAAGCTGGCCGCTGAAGGGCGCTTCAATCATTTCATCGAAGCCAGTTACGGGTCGATTTATCCGACGCTTAACCGCTTGACGGATGAAGGATTGCTGGTCTGGCGCGAAGAAACCCAGGATGGAAAGCCCTCGCGCAAGGTTTATTCCATAACGGACAGGGGGCGTGACGCCTTGTTCGCGACCCTGCATGAGGAGACAAGACCTGACATATTTAAGTCAGAATTCCTGTTTGTTTGCCTCTACAGCGCTTATCTCGAAACCGACACCCTGAAAAAGCTTGTGTCGACCCAAGTTCACCGGCTTCGGGAAGGGTTGGAGCGATTGCAGTCAGCTGCCCAGCAGTGCAGCCATCCGGGCAGTCAGTTTGCCATTGGATATGGCGTGGCCCTGCACAAAGCAGCCATCGACTATGTAAATGAAAACAAACACTTGCTGGAAAACTCTCCGGAGATCTGGCCCGATGTGGCGGCTCAGTGAGCGTCACAATCAATGACTATGTGATTTGAAGTTTGATTTGCGTTGAATAAATACGATCCGATGATCGCATCTCGCACGTAATAAACAAGAAAGTACAACTGGACCGAGCGCCATGACGACAAACAGCGAAAACAAACCGGCGGCCAAAAGAGGCCGGATTAGACCCTCTTACCTCTGGGCCCTGTTTTTCCTCCTGCTGGTCGGGGGATGGTTCTTTTCCAATCCTGAATTCCGCCAGGAGGTGATCTCCGGGGCCGACGCCACCATAAACAGAGCCGGCGACAGCACCACAACCAACTCCGGAACCGGTGGTTCGAGCGGCTTGATAGAATCGGCTGCAAAGGTGGAAACCTCGGACCTGTTCCTGGTCAAAGTCGAGACCATTGAAGCCAAAACCAGGGAAAATTTCCTGCAACTGCGCGGGCGTACAGAAGCGGTTTCAACTGTGCATGCCAAAGCTGAAACCGCCGGCATCGTGCAGAAACTTCCTGCGGTCAAGGGATCGACGGTGCGAGAGGGTGATATTTTATGTCAACTCGAACCCGGTGCACGGCCGGCCCTGATAGCCCGCGCGGTTGCGCAGCTTGAAAAAGCCAAGGCCGATTTGAACGCCTCGTCAAAACTCGAAAGCCGGGGTTTTACGGGGATGTTGCGTGTTAAAACCGACATGGCCCAGCTGGACTCTGCCCAGGCGGATCTGGAAGCCGCGGAACTGGACCTGGAACGCACCAAAATCAAAGCCGCGTTTGAGGGTATTGTTGAAGAGCAAATGGCCAAGGTCGGCGACTATCTGAATGTCGGCGATCCCTGCGCTATGGTCGTAACATTTGATCCCGTCCTCATTGTTGGCACGGTTTCGGAACGCTCCATCGCGTTGTTGAAAACAGGCATGCCGGCCTTTGCAGAACTCGTCACCGGCGAAACCGTCAGGGGTACGATCCGTTTCGTATCCGGAACTGCCAATCCGGATACGCGAACATTCCGCGTAGAGGTCGAAGTACAGAATCGGGATAACCGGGTTCGCAACGGCATAACCGCAAATATCAGAATTCCGCTGCCCTCGAAGCCGGCGCATCAGATATCACCGGCTCTCCTGTCGCTGAACGATCAGGGAAAAATCGGCGTTCGCATCGTAACCTCGGACTCCAGGGTCAAGTTTGTTCCGGTCAAGATCCTGTCCGATGGTAACAAAGGTGTGTGGATTGCCGGCCTCCCGGAAACCGTGCGCATGATTACTGTCGGTCAGGATTATGTGGTCGATGGACAAAAAGTCCGCACCAGCGATGACCAATCAGCAACGGCCGTCAGCCAAAAAATCAATTAGGACCTGAACGCCATGATGCTCTGGCTCGAAACAATATTGTCGCGACCGCGCACGGTTCTGACCCTGATGGTGGTCATGGTTTTTGCCGGCGTATTCACCTACATCACCATTCCCAAGGAAGCCAATCCGGACATTGACGTTCCGGTCTTTTATATTTCCATAAGCCATCAGGGAATTTCTCCGGAAGACGCGGAACGGCTGTTGGTGAAACCGATGGAAACCCGCCTGCGGGGGCTCGAGGGCCTCAAGGAACTCACCGCCATCGCCAGCGAGGGTCACGCGGGTATCATTGTCGAATTCAAGATTGATACCGACCTTTCCGATGCGGGTGCCGATGTACGCGAGAAGGTTGACGAGGCCAAAAGCGAGCTGCCAACCGATGCGGAAGAACCAAGCGTCAATGAAATAAACCTCAGCCTGTTTCCCGTGCTTGTGGTTTCCTTGTCCGGCGATGTGCCGGAACGCACCCTCTACAATCATGCACGAAGACTGCAGGATCGCATTGAAGCACTTCCCAGTGTGCTCGAAGCCCGTCTCGCCGGCAACCGGGAAGAACTTCTCGAAGTGATTGTCGATCCGACCAAACTTGAATCCTACAATATTGGTCAAACCGAACTCATCAATGTGGTGACGGCTAATAACCGGCTGGTCGCAGCCGGCAGGCTGGATACGGGAAGAGGCCGATTTAATATCAAGGTCCCCGGCCTGTTTGAAACGGCTCGGGATGTCTACAATCTGCCGATCAAAACCTCCGGCGACAGTGTCGTTACGCTATCCGATATCGCCACCATCCGGCGGACTTTCAAAGACGCGGACAGTTTCAGCCGCTTTAATGGCAAACCGGCAATTGCCGTTCAGGTGATCAAGCGTATCGGCGCTAATGTCATCGAGAACAACCGGGAGGTTCGCCGGGTCACGGAAGAGTTTTCCAAGAACTGGCCGGAAGCGGTCAAAATCAATTACTCGCTGGATGAATCGAAGTTTATTTTTGAAGTTCTCGGATCCCTTCAGTCTTCGATCATGACAGCTATCGCCCTGGTGATGATCGTTGTCGTTGCCGCCCTGGGCATGCGTTCCGCCATTCTGGTCGGGCTGGCAATTCCCACGTCTTTCATGATCGGATTTCTCATCATCGATCTCGTCGGCATGACCGTGAACATGATGCTGATGTTCGGAATGGTCCTGACTGTCGGCATGCTGGTCGACGGGGCCATAGTCATTGTCGAGTACGCGGACCGGAAAATGGCCGAGGGGTGGAATCGCAAAGACTCCTATCTGGCGGCTGCAAAGCGCATGTTCTGGCCGATTGTTTCGTCCACGGCAACCACCCTGGCGGCCTTTCTGCCCCTGCTTTTCTGGCCGGGTGTCCCTGGCAAATTCATGAGCTATCTGCCCATTACGGTGATCATTGTTCTGACGGCTTCTCTGATCACGGCGATGATCTTTCTCCCGGTTCTCGGCGGATTGTTCGGAAAAACAAGCGCCAGCCCCGAGGATGCGGCGGCAGCGGCCCGGATTTCAGGCACCGCGGATTTTGACTACAATGAGCTGACCGGCATTTCTGGTCGCTATGTTCGCTCCCTGCGCGGTCTTATTCACCGTCCCCTGACGGTAATTGTGATAACCGGGCTCATCGTCTTCGGCGTGTTCTATTCGTTCACAAAGTTCAATAACGGTGTTGAATTCTTTGTCGATACGGAACCGGAACAGGCAATAGTGTTCGTCTCGGCCCGAGGAAATCTATCGGCGGAAGAAAAGCTGGAACTGGTACGTGATGTCGAGTCCGAGATACTCGCCGTCAAAGGCCTGAAAGCCGTATTCGTCACTGTCGGCGGCAGCAGCGGTGGTCCTGAACTTGGGACCGGTGTATCGGACGCCCCGGCCGATCAGATCGGACAATTCACTATTGAACTTGCGGACTTCAAGACACGGCGCAAAGGCGACGTCATACTTGAGGAGATTCGCCAGAGAACAGCCAACCTGCCCGGTATCAAGGTTGAGGTGAGAAAGCGAGAAGACGGACCGCCGACTGGTAAAGCGGTACGCCTGCAGGTTACCGGCGACGACTTCAAGACGGTTGAAAAGGTTACCGGACAGATCCGGGCCCACCTGGACAACAATGTCGCCGATCTCAGGGATGTCGAAGACTCCAGGCCCCTCCCGGGGATTGAATGGGTACTGACCGTTGACCGCAAGGAAGCCGGTCGTTTCGGAACCAATATCGCATCCGTGGGCGCCATGATCCAAATGGTCACGAACGGCATTTTGCTAGGCAAATATCGCCCCGACGACAGTGAAGACGAGGTCGATATTCGTATCCGTTTTCCGCGGGACGAACGCTCCATCAATCAACTGGATCAGCTGCGCATACAGACCACTTACGGTCAGGTGCCAATTGCCAATTTCGTCGAGCGAAACGCAGAACCGCAAGTTAATACCATCCAGCGCGTCGACGGTGAGATTGCCATGACGGTCAAGGCGAATACCGTCGAAGGTGTCCTCGGCGATACCAAGGTCAAGGAGGTTGATGCCTGGCTCAAAACCCAGACCTGGCCGGAGAACGTCACCATCAAATTCCGCGGCGCCGACGAGGAACAAAAGGAATCCGGTGCATTCCTGGCAAAAGCCATGGTCGCGGCCCTGTTTATCATGTTCCTGATCCTGGTCACCCAGTTCAACAGCTTTTACCAGGCGGTTATTACCCTGTCTTCGGTGGTGCTTTCCCTGGTGGGCGTTCTGATCGGCATGATGGTCACCGGGCAGACCTTTTCGATCATCATGACCGGGACCGGCATTGTCGCCTTGGCGGGGATTGTCGTGAACAATTCCATTGTCCTGATCGATACGTTCAACCGTATGAAATCCATGGGTATTGACACTCTGGATGCCATTCTGCGCGCTTCGGCACAGCGATTTCGCCCGGTATTCCTGACCACGATTACGACGATCTTCGGCCTGCTGCCCATGGCTCTGCAGATCAATATGGATTTCATATCCCGCTCAGTGCAATTCGGCTCCGTGACATCCATCTGGTGGGTCCAGCTATCGACAGCCATCATATTTGGCCTCGGCTTCTCGACACTGCTAACCCTCGTGTTTACGCCGGCACTTCTCGCCCTTCCGACGATAATGGCGCGACGATGGAACAAATTCGTCAATTTCCTCGGATTTGGGAGGAAGAAAGCGAAGAAGGTTCGGCAGCAAACGGAAACTGTTCCAGCGGGCCTTACTGATGCGGCGGAGTGATCGCCATACAGCTAGAATAACTCGAATAACTGGATTGTCGATTGGGGATTGAATTCTCTCGCCGTTCGTGAGACCTGTTTTCAGGACTTTCATTATTGACGCGAGATTATACTTTGCCAATTTCACGAAATATTGCCGTTATCGGCCTCGGATATGTGGGCCTTCCCGTTGCCGTAGCGTTTGCCCTCAAGCAGCAAAACGTTATTGGATACGATATCTCCGCTCGGCGCATCGACGAGTTGCGGGATAACTTCGATCGCACAGGCGAAGTGGAGCAATCGGAACTCAAAGCCGCTGAGTTACAATTGACGAGCGATCCGGCGGATCTCAAGACGGCTGACTTTTTTATTGTAACCGTTCCAACACCGATCGATGACGCGAGGCGTCCGGATTTAGGGCCGCTGCTCTGGGCGTCGGACACCGTGGCCCAGGTTCTCAAACCCGGAGATATCGTTGTCTATGAATCGACCGTGTATCCCGGAGCCACCGAGGAAGATTGCCTGCCGGTCCTGGAAGCGGGTTCCGGTTTATAAGCCGGTACGGACTTCACGGCCGCCTATTCGCCGGAGCGTATCAATCCCGGAGACAAGGAACACAGGCTG
>JANQOC010000231.1 GCA_028279265.1 Hyphomicrobiales bacterium | reverse complement strand
GCTGACAAAACGGGGAAAGCACCTGGGTGACGATATTCCCATGTGCGGCGTTCCCGTCCATTCCGCCGACGCCTACCTGCAGAGACTGATAAAAGGCGGTCATCGCGTTGCGGTCTGCGAACAGACCGAGGATCCGGCGGAAGCAAAAAAGCGCGGTGCCAAGGCGGTTGTCCAAAGGGATGTTATCCGGCTGGTGACCCCGGGGACCTTGACAGAGGAGTCCCTGCTCGAGCCCAAGGCCAACAATTTCCTCACCAGTGTTTTTCGGTCCGGCGGCACCAAGGAGGCTTCCGGTCAGGTGGACTACCACATTGCGTCTGTTGATATCTCAACCGGAGAATTCCAGATTAGCTCGGCAAATGCGGAGGAACTTCCCGGTGAAATGATCCGCCTGTCTCCGGGTGAGGTGATCGCTTCCGACAGCCAGGCCTCCGACACGGTAATCCAATCATCCGTGGAACTTGTCGGCTCCGCGTTTGCTCCCCTGCCCGGCTCGTACTTTTCTTCCGCCGGGGGAGAGGCCGCACTCAAGGAATATTTTTCGGTCCAGATCATTGACGGCCTGGGTGAATTTTCGCGACCGGAACTCTCGTCGATCGGCGGACTGCTGCAATATATCGAGCTGACACAGATCGGACAAAAGCCGGTATTGAGCCCGCCTGTCAGGCCCAATTCGGAAACGGTCCTGCGGATTGACGCCGCTACGAGATTAAATCTTGAACTCACCCAGTCATTGAGGGGGGAGCGATCCGGCAGCCTTCTCCATGCCATTGACCGAACGGTTACGTCGGCCGGAACGCGTCTGTTGTCACAAAGGTTGGCAAGTCCATCTACTGATATCGAAGAAATCCGTGATCGCCTGAAATCCGTTGCCTATCTGAAGGATGAGCCGGAACTGCGCTCGAAGCTGCGTGAAGATCTGAAATCTGTTCCGGATATCGGGAGAGCCGTTTCAAGACTGGAACTGGGAAGGGGCGAACCCCGGGATCTTGGCGCACTCCGGCAGGCGCTGATCTCGGCGTGCAGCCTCTACAACAAACTTTCCGATTTCAGCAAAGTCCTGGGTACGCCGGACATCGTATCCGGCATAATCGAAAGCCTGAATGTCGTCGATGATAAACTGCTGCAGTTTCTGCAAAATGCCCTTGTGGACGAGCTCGCGTCGCCGAAAAAAGACGGCGAGTTCATCCGTTCCGGATTTGATCAGGAGTTGGACAATTTCCGTGACCTCAGGGACAGGAGCCGCGACATCCTGGCGAGCCTGCAAAAAGAGTATATCGAACTGACAGGCGTCAAAACCCTGAAAGTGAAGCACAACAATGTCATCGGCTATTTCATCGAAGTCACCGCAACCCATTCCGACGCTTTTTTTCAGGAGCCGTTAAACGCAACATTTCAACATCGCCAGACATTGGTCAACGGTGTCCGGTTCACTACCGCACGGCTTGATGAGATACAGTCCGAAATCGTGTCGGCTGCGGATAATGCCTTAAAACTCGAGCTCGCCATATTCGAGAAATTGCGGTTGGAAATTTCGCGGCAGGCTTCGCAAATTGCGGAAGTCGCTACAGCAATTGCCGAGATTGATGCTCTGGCGGCGCTGGCAGCGCTCGCCGAGGAACAAAACTATTCCATGCCGGAGATCGATAACGGGCCGTCGCTGGTAATTCGCCGTGGTCGGCATCCGGTTGTCGAACAAGCGCTCAAGGCGGAGAAGGATGGAGCCTTTATCGAAAACGACTGTTCATTGGGCGGTCTTGACGATGATGAGGGTATTGAAGAAGGCAAAAGACTGTGGGTTGTCACCGGCCCCAATATGGCCGGCAAGTCCACCTATCTCAGGCAAAATGCCCTCATTGTCATAATGGCGCAGATGGGATCTTTTGTTCCCGCCGAATTTGCCCGGATCGGTGTCGTGGATCGACTTTTCAGCCGTGTTGGGGCGTCTGATGATCTGGCGCGCGGTCGTTCGACGTTCATGGTCGAGATGATCGAGACGGCCGGGATCCTTAACCAGGCGACGGAACGATCATTCGTGATTCTCGATGAAATCGGACGTGGTACGGCAACGTTTGATGGTTTGTCCATTGCCTGGGCGACCGTCGAGCATCTGCACGAGGTAATCAAGTGCCGCGCTTTGTTCGCGACCCACTATCATGAGTTGACGGCTTTGGCCGATAACCTTCAAAACGCCTCCAACGCCACAATTGAGGTTAAGGAATGGAAGGACGATATCATATTCCTTCACAAGGTTATTAAGGGAGCAGCGGATCGTTCCTACGGGGTCCAGGTCGCGAAACTCGCAGGCCTGCCAATGAATGTCATTCACAGGGCCGGTGAAATTCTCCAGCATCTGGAAAGCAGCGGCGAGAAGAAATCGGCGCAGAGCCTGGTGGACGATTTGCCCCTGTTTGCTTCCGCCGCACCGGTTGCCGTTTCGGATCAGAACAGTGAAACCGCGGAACTTGTTGATAAACTATTGGCAGCCAATCCTGATGAAATGTCGCCGCGTGAAGCCCTTGATACTCTTTATGAGTGTTTTGCAGTTGCCCAAAAAATCAAAAAGCATACACTCGATTGAGATAATTTGACGAGCATGGTCGCACAATGGAAAAAGTAGTTGATCTGGATATCGGGAATGAAGCGCCCTATTTCGATTCCACAGCCTTGCGCGAAATTCTGACAGCTCTCGCCAAGCAGCATGCCAAGGATGAATTTGCGCTGCGGGAAGCAACCATCATCCTGCTGAAGGATCTGATCAGGGATGCCCGGCAGGTGGCAAAGGAAAATTTGCTGAATGACGGAAATGGTCGGAAATGCGCTGCCGGATTATCCAATTTTCAGGATGAGCTCATTCGCGTTCTCTACGATTTCACAGTTAACCATGTTTACCGGGCGCAAAATCCCTCTACAGCCGAGCATATGTCGATTATTGCAACCGGCGGTTATGGGCGCGGTTTGCTGGCACCGGGCTCGGATATAGACCTGCTGTTTTTGCTGCCCTACAAGCAGACAGCCTGGGGCGAAAGCGTTGTCGAGAACATTCTCTACATCCTTTGGGATCTTGGTTTCAAAGTCGGTCATGCGACCCGAACCGTTGAACAGTGCGTGAAGCTTTCGACGACGGACATGACCATTCGGACGGCCTTGCTGGATGCACGGCTGATCTGGGGCGACGAGGGGCTGTTTCAGGAATTCGGAGAACGCTTTAACAGTGACATTGTCCAGGGAACCACGAAAGCCTTCATCGACGCCAAGCTCGAGGAACGGGATTCCCGTCATCAGAAATCAGGGGAATCGCGCTATCTTGTCGAGCCGAACATAAAGGATGGAAAAGGGGGGTTACGGGATCTTCACACGCTCTATTGGCTCGGAAAGTATATCTCGAATGTTGAGTATCGTGATTTTGTGGCGGCCGGCATTTTTACGGCGGAAGAATATCACACCTTCCGCAAGTGCGAAGAATTTCTTTGGACAATCCGGTGCAACCTGCATTTTCTAACGGGTCGGCCTGAAGAGCGCCTGTCGTTTGAATATCAGACTGAGATGGCGAATATTCTGGGGTATACCGATCACCACGGATTGCGACCCGTCGAGCGTTTCATGAAGCACTATTTCCTGGTGGCCAAGGAAGTGGGGGATCTCACGCGTATTGTCTGTTCGGCACTGGAAATAAAGGAACTGAAGAGTGCCCCAAAACTTGACCGCTTGTTCGGCCAGTTCCGAAACCGCCTGCAGACCAAGCTCAAGGGGACCGAAGATTTCAAACTTGATTATGGCCGGATCAATGCCGTTGGCCCGGATGTTTTCTCAAGAGATCCTGTGAACCTCATTCGCCTGTTTTTCCTTGCGGAAAAGCACCAGGTTCCGCTGCATCCGGAAGTCCTGCGAAGTGTTCGAGCAAATCTGCGGCTGATCGATCGCGATCTTAGGAAAAACAAGGAAGCCAACAAGCTGTTCCTCGATATTCTGACGGCGAAAAAAAATTCCGAGTCAATTCTAAGAAAAATGAATGAGGCAGGTGTTCTTGGCCGGTTCATTCCGTCGTTCGGCCGCGTCGTATCGATGATGCAGTTCAATATGTATCACCATTTCACGGTTGATGAACATCTTATCCAATCCGTGGGCATTTTAAATGAACTAGAAAACGGCGGCGGTGCCGCGGACCACCCGCTTTCAACCAGTATTTTTCACACTATCAGCCAACGTCGCGCCCTCTATGTCGCAATGTTCCTTCATGATATTGCCAAGGGAAGGGACGAAGATCACTCCATTGCCGGCGCCCGTGTCGCCCGCAGGCTGGGTGGCAGACTTGGATTGTCCGCAGCGGAAATCGATACCATTTCCTGGCTCATCGAAAATCACCTTGTTATGAGCCAATATGCCCAGAGCCGGGATATCAACGATCCCAAAACGATCAGTGATTTCGCCGAAATTGTCAAAAATCCCGAACGCCTGAAGATGCTGTTGATCTTAACGGTTGCCGATATCCGTGCGGTCGGCCCCGGCGTCTGGAACGGCTGGAAGGGGCAATTGCTCAGGGCTCTCTATTTCCAGGTAGAACCGATCGTTGCCGGCGGCGATACCAGTCTCAGCCAGGATGACGAAATTGCGCGAGCCCGCGAACTGATTGCGCAGGAGCTGAGCGACTGGTCAGACGATGCGGTCGCAGCCCTGTTTGACAGACATTATCCGTCTTACTGGATGAAAACGGACCTGGAAAGCCAGGTGGCCCATGCCAAACTCATGGCCCGCGCCGAAGAGGAAGGCTTGCCTCTGGCGACTGATATTTCCACTGATGAGTTTCGAGGTGTCACGATCATAACGATTCTCGCACCCAGCCATCCGCATATTTTGTCGAGCATCGCCGGGGCCTGTGCCGCCTCGGGTGCGAATATTATGGATGCTCAGATTAATACGACGCGTGACGGCTTCGCGCTTGATTCCATATTCCTGCAGCGGGAATTTGATCGCGAGGAGGATGAGCTGCGCCGCGCGGGCCGGATTTGCGATACCATAACGGCGGTTCTCCAGGGAACCAAACACGTGAAAGATCTCCTAAAAGATAAGGCGGAACCGAACAACAGGGCGCTGGCCTTTTCGGTCGAGCCCGAGGTTTACATCGATAACAAGCTTTCTGAAGGGCATACGGTTATTGAAGTTCGGGGGCTTGACCGGCCGGGATTACTTTACGAATTGACAAACACGCTGGGTGATCTGAGCCTCGATATCGCATCCGCCCATATTGTCACATTCGGAGAAAAAGCCGTCGACGTTTTTTATGTCACTGATCTCACAGGCAATAAAATTGTCGACAAGGCCAAGATTGAAACAACCAAGTCGCGATTGCGGTCAGTCTTAAAGTAGATCAGATCTGATTTCCGGTCTGGAGCGCTTCATGGGCCGGACCGCTGTCAGGGATTTATCTTGATTTCCCTGGGGTCATTGTCGCCGCTCACTTGAACAGTGAACTCGGTAGTCCCGGTTGGGCGGTGTCGCTGGATTTTTTCATTAGAACATTTGACGGAGTCTTTGCTTCCTTTTTCCATGTTCCAATGAAATTCTCGAAGCCTTCCTCGGTCAGGAATTTCTTGCTGGCAAATACCTTGTTCCGGATCTTCATCTGATAGACGCTGCCGTCATTGCGGCTCTCATCGACCAGTTTGACGGTTTCGAGATCTTCAACGGAGATCGGTGCCCAGTCGCTGTTCCAGCCTTTGGCGTCCACGGAAAAGATCTTCTCCCTAGGAACGCTCTTCGGTGAGACCCACCAGGTTTCGGTGTCGATCTTCAGCTTTTCTCTCGCAAAGGCCTCGAATTTCTCGATTTTCTCGTCAGTCCAGTCGGTACTTCTGGAAAGACAGGTCTTCCAGGGTTCAAAACCTTCCGGTGATACGCCGATCCGGACCTGCATTGAGTTGCCGTCCCGGATTTCCTTGCGGACAAACTTACTGCTTGAAATCGAAGCGAAATCCCCGTTTGGATCGGTGGTTGCCCAGACGATATTCTCGGGAAGATTTTCAGCCTGGACGATTGGAGAGCGAATATTTCCATCGTGCAGGATAAAAATCAGTCGGCACAAATCCGTATGGTGAAAGAGTTCCATGAGGCTCGTCCATCGATGACCATTTGAAGCAAGATCGGCCCGCATCATAGTCGAGATGGGGACGTTCTTGAACTACAAAATATTCTGTAATTTCTATCCACAAGCTATACACCCGATTTGTGTTTTTTGTTTCTTCGTTTCCCGAGCTGACATAGCTTCCGAATCACCAACTGACGTTGACATCTCTCCGTTGGAAAGCGCAGAAACCCAAGGCATCGCAAAAAATGAAACAATCCTCAAAGCTCGACAAGGTCTTAACGCAGGCGGAACAGTTTTATGCCCGTGGAGAAACGGATAAAGCCCTGGAAAAACTGCGTTCCAAGAACAAGCTTGGTTTGAAGGACCCCTTTGGGCTCAATCTGGCCGGTGCCATTTACCTTGAAAACGGTGATTACGCCAACGCCGCGAAATGCCTGAAAAAGGCTGTCAGTCTCAATCCCAATTATCCCGAGGCCCATTCCAATTACGGCTATGTGCTGGCCAATCTCGGCGAATTTGACGAGGCCCTGAAGCATTGTGACAAATCCATTGAATTAAGGCCGAATTTCGTAGACGCCATTCTGAACAAGGGTAATGCGCTGTTGGGGCTGGGTCGCTCGGAACAGGCGATCGAATGCTATGACAAGGTCCTGAAATTCGATCCGAATAATACCCAGGCCTTGGCGTCCAGGGGCAGTGCGCTGGCCGAACTCGGCGAACACGCGAAGGCCATCGCCGAATTCAGGAAGGCAACGTCGCGGCAACCCAACGATGCGGGGCTGCATTTTGAATTCGCCAATTCGATGCGCGAAATGGGAGAACTGGAACGCGCCAAAACGCTCTTTGAAAAGGGGCTTTCTCTCGAACCTGAGAATCTGAAGCAGCGCGTCAACTACGCGAATCTTCTGGCGCAGCTCGATCGTCACGGGGATGCGATCAAAATCCTTCAGGATCTGATCAAGATCGCGCCCGATGTTCCCGAGTTGCAGTTCAACCTTGTCGAACTGATGAAGGGGGCCGATGAATCGGCCGGGACCTTTGAGACCTATGCAAAGGCTTATGCCTTGAAGCCGGAGGATCCCAACATAGCATTGAACTATGCGAACAGGCTGCGGGAAGCGGGTCGCTTTGAAGAAGCACTTGATATAATAAATAAAGCCGTCTCAGGCACTAAAAGCAATGCCTACTTGTTTGCAAGCCGCGCTCTGAACTTGAGTAGTCTTGGTCGATATAGTGAGGCAATAGAGGCCTGCGAGCGAGCCTTAGAGATCGAACCAGACAATCATTCTCACCATGTCACGATGGGAAGGATTCAGCGTTTATCAGGACGTTTGTTGGAATCCAATGAATCTTATC
>JANQOC010000214.1 GCA_028279265.1 Hyphomicrobiales bacterium | reverse complement strand
CGTTTCTCTGCAGATATTTGACTTCGGCTTCCGTTAGTCCGGCACCAAAATGTTTTCCCAGATCTTCCCAGTTACTTGCATTCTGCAGAATGTCGTTCAACTCGGTTCCATATGTGTGGAAGAGCCGCAGGGCGTCCTGGCGATCGAGAAAGGGATATTCCTTTTCCGTCGATTCGATTAATGCGTCGATTTCTTCGACCGGAAAATTTCCGCCCGGCAGGGGACTGTGGCTTGTCCACGATCCTTCTAGGTCGGGAAACTTGGGCTTGATTTCCTCCAGGGCGTTCTCGGCAAGACGGCGATAGGTCGTAAGCTTGCCGCCAAATATATTCAGGAGTCCGGCCTGATGTGCGTTTCCATCATAATCGAGAACATAGTCCCGGGTTATCTCCTGTGCCTTGGAGGCCCCGTCATCATAGAGCGGGCGGACCGCCGAATAATTCCATACGACATCTTGAGGCGAGACGGACGTGCGAAAATATTCGTTCACGATTTGACATAAATAGTTCACTTCGTCTTCGCTCGTTTCGATCGAGTCGGGATCGCCCGTAAACTCGCGATCGGTTGTACCAATCAGCGTAAACTCGTGCTCGTAAGGAATTGCAAAAATTATCCGGCCATCGGAGTTTTGGAAGATAAAGCAGCGATCATCGTCAAAGAGCCGCTTTACAACGATATGGCTTCCCTGGACCAGGCGGACGCGGTTTTCCGTATTGTCTCCGAATATCCGGTGGCGTACTTCATCGATCCATGGTCCCGCAGCGTTGATCAGGAACTTGGATGATACAATTCGGGTTTCACCGGTTTGCGTGTTTCTCACCTGCAGGTCCCAGTGCGCCTCGTGCCTTTCGGCGCGAACAACTTCCGTTCGCGGCTCTATCGTCGCGCCCCGGTTCGCAGCGTCGCGTGCATTGAGAATAACCAGGCGTGAATCTTCAACCCAGCAATCTGAATATTCAAAGGCTCTGCGATAGTCAGACTTGAGATCTTCGGCGATCGCATCTTTGGTCATATCGATTGTACGGGTCGGTGGCAGTTTCTTACGTCCTCCAATATGGTCATAGAGGAACAGGCCAAGCCGCAGCATCCAGGCCGGTCGCAAATCCGCGTGGTGCGGCAAAACAAATCGAAGAGGGCGGATGATGTGAGGGGCGAGCGCCCAGAGGATCTCCCGCTCGATCAGGGACTCCCGAACCAGGCGAAATTCAAAGTGCTCGAGATAACGCAGGCCGCCGTGAATGAGTTTCGTTGAACCCGAAGACGTCCCGGAAGCTAAATCATTCTGTTCGGCAAGATAGACGGAAAGTCCACGTCCGGCGGCGTCCCGTGCAATCCCGCATCCGTTGATCCCTCCGCCAATCACCGCAATATCGAACATGGAAATTGAATACCCTCATACTTGTCCGGCCGGATAAAAAACAAACTCTAGCATATTACAAATCGATTTTAGCGATTTTTTCAATAAAAGAAAACTTACGAAAATAATTCGAAAAATCAAGTCGGATCCGCGATTTTGAGTGTCACGTCGCTTTCATCGCATATGCGCTGGATGTGTTGAGGCGGTCGGGTATCGGTGACGAACGTATCGATTTCGGAAAGATGACCGATGCGAACCGGAGCATTTCGGCTATATTTTGTGCTGTCGGCGACAAGAATACTATGACGGGCGCATTCTATGATGGCCTTGGAGACCTTCACCTCGCGATAGTCGTAGTCGAGCAATGTTCCGTCACTGCCGATCGCCGATGCGCCGATAACCGCAATATCCACGTGGAACTGTCGGATGAAGTCAATTGCGGCTTCTCCCAGCACGCCCAGGTCCGACTGTCGAACAACACCGCCGACCACCACTAGTTCAAATTCCGAAAGTCCTCCTAAGATATTGATTACATGTATATTATTCGTAATGACCATCATTCCCGTATGCAAGCGAAGCGCCGTGGCCACCTGTTCGGTCGTCGTCCCTATGTTGATCAGTATGGAAGAATTATTGGGGATGAGCTGTGCCGCAACTTCGCCGACACGTCGCTTTTCCTCGGGCGCGATCAGGCGGCGCGCCTCGTAGCTGACATTGGCAACGCCTGAAGCGATAACGGCCCCACCGTGAAACCGGTGCAGCAATCCCCGATCCACAAGCTCGTTCAAGTCTTTGCGGATGGTTTGGGGCGTGACCTGAAATTGTTCCGCAAGACCGTCAACGCTCACACGACCGTCTTTCTTGGCCAGAGCCACAATATCCAATTGCCGGGGCGTACTTGGTTCCATGTGCAATCCAATCAAAGTGTCGAATATCTCATACTAAAGTGCAATTCTGAGCAAATTTCAAATGGTTAATTTTCATTTGACTTTCTTTTTTTTTCATTTATCTCTGGAAATGTTAAATGCTAAAAGTGTGCAATTCCATTTGGGAGGAATTTATAATGAAAATTAGACTTGCGACCATCGTTGCAACAACGGTGGCGTTGAGCTTGGCAACGCCAAGTTTTGCCGACATGGAAGCCGCGAAACGTTGGGTAGACGGGGAGTTTAGCCTCTCGACCCTGACAAAAGAGCAGCAGATGAAAGAGCTCGAGTGGTTCATCAAAGCTGCGGAACCCTTCAAGGGTATGGAAATCAACGTGCTTTCCGAGACTATTCCCACCCACGAATATGAATCGAAAACACTGACCAAGGCTTTCGAGGAGATCACGGGCATCAAGGTCAATCATCAGCTCCTTGGAGAAGGTGAGGTCGTTCAGGCTGTTCAGACCCAAATGCAGACCAAGCGGAACCTCTATGATGCTTACATAAATGACTCCGACCTAATCGGAACCCATTCGCGACTGCAACTGGCCGTCAACCTGACGGACTGGATGAATGGGGATGGTAAAGGCGTTACGCTTCCAACGCTGGATGTGGACGATTTTATCGGTAAGTCCTTTACAACCGGACCTGATGGTAAACTCTATCAGCTTCCTGACCAGCAGTTTGCAAACTTGTACTGGTTTCGCAAGGACTGGTTCGATCGGCCGGATCTCAAAAAACGTTTCAAGGCGAAATATGGCTACGATCTCGGGGTCCCCGTAAACTGGTCAGCCTATGAAGATATCGCCGAGTTTTTCACAAATGATGTGAAAGAGATCGATGGCGTCCGTGTCTACGGTCATATGGACTATGGCAAAAGGGCTCCGGATCTGGGCTGGAGAATGACTGATGCCTGGCTGTCCATGGCAGGTGCAGGTTCCAAGGGCTTGCCAAATGGCCGTCCCATTGATGAATGGGGCATTCGTATGGATGAAAACAGCTGCAACCCGAAAGGCGCTTCAGTCGAAAGAGGCGGGGGTGCTAACGGTCCAGCCGCTGTTTATGCCATTCGAAAATGGGATGAGTGGCTTCGAAAATATGCGCCTCCGGGATCCGCTGATTATGACTTTTACCAGTCCCTTCCGGCTCTGAGCCAGGGAAACGTCGCGCAGCAGATTTTCTGGTATACCGCCTTTACCGCCTCAATGGTTGCTCCAAAGAGTTCGGGGAACAACACCGTTGACGATAGTGGCACGCCGCTATGGAGAATGGCGCCTTCTCCCCATGGACCCTATTGGGAAAAGGGCCAGAAACTTGGCTATCAGGATGCCGGCAGCTGGACACTTTTCAAGTCTACACCGGTTGATCGCCGCAAGGCAGCTTGGCTTTATGCTCAGTTCACCGTTTCCAAAACTGTGTCTCTCAAGAAAAGCCATGTGGGTCTGACCATTATTCGCGATAGTGACATCAATCATGAATCATTCACCAAACGTGCTCCCAAGCTCGGTGGATTGGTTGAGTTCTATCGTTCGCCGGACCGCGTAAACTGGACGCCAACCGGCGTGAACGTTCCCGACTATCCAAAGCTGGCGCAACTCTGGTGGCAGAATATCGGTGACGTGAATTCTGGTGCTTTTACACCGCAAAAAGCGATGGACCGTCTTGCCAATGAGATGGATCAGGTAATGGCCCGGATGGAAGCTGCCGACAAGAAAGCCAAGATTTACGGTGGCTGCGGTCCGCGGCTGAATCCGAAGAAAAGCGCTTCGGAATGGCTTGGAAAAGGTGGCGCGAAGGCTAAGCTTGCCAACGAAAAGCCAAAGGGTGAAACCATCACATATGAAGAGCTGATTCAACGTTGGAAGAAAGGCTGATACAGCCTTAATCTCTTCAACTTCCGGCAAACAAGCCTCCCTTTGTTTGCCGGAAGTGCCTGACTTTTTAGATTGATAATTGCGCGATTCTGGATTTACGCAGGAACCGAGTTTGTGACCCTTGAACTGCGAAATATTGTCAAACGAGTTGGTGCGGAAACACATATTTACGATACCAGTCTGGAACTCGTACAAAAGGGATTTAATATTCTTTTAGGTACGACTTTGTCCGGCAAAACGACTCTGATGCAGATCATGGCGGGGCTGGACCGTCCAAGTTCGGGTGAAATTTGGTTTAACGGCCAGAACGTGACGGGAGTCGCTGTACAAAAGCGAAACGTCTCCATGGTCTACCAGCAGTTTATCAACTACCCCAATTTTACTGTTTTCGAAAATATTGCCTCTTCTCTGCGGGTTGCCCGCATTGAACGTGGTGAAATCAAACGTCGTGTCGAGAACATTGCCGATCTGTTGAAGCTGACGCCGATGCTCAACCGAAAACCGGCAGAACTTTCGGGCGGCCAGCAACAGCGCACGGCACTGGCCCGAGCCCTGGTTAAAGATTCTGATTTGGTTCTCCTGGATGAACCCCTGGCCAATCTCGACTTCAAGCTAAGGGAAGAGCTTAGGGACGAACTACCAAAACTCTTTGCGGACCGTGATTGCACTGTCGTCTATGCAACGACGGAACCGACAGAAGCTCTGCTGCTGGGTGGGCATACAGCATCATTGCACGAAGGCCGGGTCACCCAATTCGGTCCGACATCAAGTGTTTACAGGCATCCGGAAAACCTCACGACGGCAAAAGTGTTTTCCGAGCCGCCGCTCAATACTGCGCAAGTTACAAAGACGGGAAACAAGATTGATCTTTCGGAAACTGTTAGTTGGACGGTGTCCGGAGGAATCGCTGATATTGCCGATGGTCCCTATACCATCGGAATTCGGCCTCATCTCGTAACGCCGGAGAATGATGACAAACGAATTTCTATGACGGGACGCGTTCAGATTGCCGAACTCAGCGGTTCAGAAAGTGTCATTCATTTTTCACACGGCAGTTTAAACTGGATTTCTCAATCAAACGGCGTGCAATCTATCGAAGTTGGCGAGGAAGTGCCATTTTTCATTGACGTCGAAAGCTGTCTTTTCTTTGCCGAGAACGGGGAGCTGATTGACAAATGATTTGTCGTTCAATTCTCGGCACAGACCAAATTTCGGATCATTCATCGGTAACCGGCGAATCTCCGATCGAGGTATTTTAAATTGGCTAAGATCGTACTGAGTAATCTGAAACACAGTTACTATGACAATCCACGTTCCGAAGAGGATTACGCTCTCAAGGAAATTGATCTGGAATGGGATGACGGTGGGGCTTATGCATTACTCGGACCCTCCGGTTGTGGCAAGACGACATTGCTGAACATTATTTCCGGATTGTTGTCGCCGAGCCAGGGGCAGGTTTTCTTCGACGACGTAGATGTGACAAACGTTCCGCCGGTAGATCGTCATATTGCGCAAGTGTTCCAGTTTCCCGTCGTTTATGACACCATGACGGTTTTCGACAATCTGGCATTCCCTTTGCGAAATCGTAATGTAGACGAGGCTCAAATAGAGCAACGGGTTCATGATATTGCGGAAATGCTGGAACTTTCAGATTCCCTTTCCAGGAGAGCCGCAGGTCTGACGGCTGATGGCAAGCAAAAGATATCCCTGGGCCGGGGATTAGTCCGTTCGGATGTCAATGTCATCATGTTTGATGAGCCGCTAACGGTGATAGATCCTCACCTCAAATGGAAGCTGCGTTCGAAGCTCAAGGAACTTCATCAGCAAATTCGGACGACAATGATTTATGTGACACACGACCAGACCGAGGCTCTTACTTTCGCCGACAAGGTTGTTGTCATGCACGATGGACAGGTGGTTCAAATCGGAAGTCCGGTGGAATTATTTGAGAAGCCTCAACATACATTTGTCGGGCATTTTATCGGCTCTCCCGGCATGAACATACTTCCGGCAAAAGTGGACAACGGATCCGTCTATTTTAACGGCCATCAGGTCGAAGTCAGCAGCGGCATCGTTGCTGGTCAAGGGAATGCGGAGTTTGAAATTGGGATTCGGCCCGAGTTTATTCGCCTGTCTGAGGATGGTATTCCGGTTCGAATAGAGGCGGTGAATGATGCCGGCCGCCATCA
>JANQOC010000200.1 GCA_028279265.1 Hyphomicrobiales bacterium | reverse complement strand
AACTCCTCGTTAAAGAAGGGCCTTTGGGCGCATGTCCATGCAGCTCCCACCCCACCAAGTCCAAGGGCCCTTCTCTTAACGTAGCCAGAAGCGAAACTTAAATAGAAAAAGCCCGGTACCAGGGGCACGGGCTTCCCGAAATAAGCAACATTTACTAAAAAAAACTGGGCCCAATCATTTGACGAGCCCAGTTTTCGCGACTGCAAACTAGTTGCGCGACTTGTCGACCATCGCGCCTTGGGTGATCCAGGGCATCATGCCGCGAAGTTGATTGCCGATGTCTTCGATCTGGTGGGCGTCGTTCAATCGGCGAATAGCCTTGAAGCGCGGCTGGCCGGTTTTACACTCCGACATCCATTCGTGCACGAACTTGCCGGACTTGATGTCGTGAAGGATACGTTTCATCTCTTCCTTCGTCTCCGATGTGATAACGCGCGGACCGGAGAGGTATTCTCCAAACTCGGCCGTATTGGAGATCGAGTAGTTCATATTCGCTATGCCCCCCTCATAGATGAGGTCAACGATGAGTTTCACTTCGTGAAGGCATTCGAAATAGGCCATTTCCGGCGCGTAACCGGCTTCGACCAGGGTTTCAAAACCGGCCCGAATTAATTCTACCAGACCGCCACAAAGGACAGCCTGTTCGCCAAAGAGGTCGGTTTCGCACTCCTCTTTGAACGTTGTCTCAATAATACCGGACCTGCCGCCGCCGACAGCGGATGCATAGGAAAGTGCCAGGTCGTGGGCATTGCCCGAGGCATCCTGGTCCACGGCTATGAGGCAGGGAACACCGCCGCCCTTTTGATATTCTCCGCGCACCGTATGGCCCGGTCCCTTTGGCGCGATCATCAGGACATCGAGGGTACTCTTGGGTTCGATGAGGGCAAAATGCACATTGAGACCATGGGCAAAGGCAATGGCTGAACCATCACGAATATTATCCTTGATATGGTCGTTGTAGATATCTGCCTGTAACTCGTCAGGTGCGGCCATCATGATCAGATCAGCCCAGGCCGAAGCTTCGGAAACACTCATGACTTTGAAACCTGCGGCTTCCGCCTTGGCCGCCGACGCGGATCCTTCGCGGAGCGCAATGCCGACTTCCTTGACCCCGGAGTCCTTGAGATTGAGCGCGTGGGCATGCCCCTGGCTCCCGAATCCGATAATGGCTACTTTTCGGCCTTTTATGAGATTTGTGTCAGCATCTCGATCATAGTAGATGCGCATAATTTCAACCTTTCGTACTTATTTTAAAATCGCGCCAAACTTGCTCCCCCTCTGTCTAGAAGAGTGGGATCAATTTCACAACCTCTTGGTGCTATATTGCGAAAAAAACTTGGCGAAGAGAATTGGGTGGGCGGGCACGCTAAAAATCTTATTCCATAGGCTCCGGACCGCGCCCGATAGCCCCGACACCTGTGCGCGAGGTTTCGACGAGTCCCAGGGGAATCATCAGCGCCAGGAACTGATCAAGCTTGGAGGTCCTGCCGGTGAGTTCGAAAACAAAATGCTCGGTCGAGGCATCGATGACCCGCGCCCGGAAAGCCTCGGCCAGGCGCAGGGCTTCCACGCGCTTTTCACCTTTTCCGGCAACCTTGATGAGTGCCAGTTCCCGTTCCAGGGATCGGCCTTTGACCGTCAGGTCAATCACATTGTGGACAGGCACGAGGCGCTCGAGCTGGTTCTTGATCTGCTCCAGAACCATAGGTGTCCCTGTTGTCACAATGGTAATGCGCGAGAGATGCTTCTCATGTTCCGTCTCGGACACGGTGAGGGAGTCGATATTGTAGCCGCGCCCTGAAAACAGGCCGATGACCCGGGCCAGCACGCCCGGTTCGTTGTCGACCAGCACCGACATGGTGTGTTGTTCTGTAATCTCGGTTTTCAAACTCAAAACCCTTTCAAATCTTCAATCATTGCGTTCAATGACCGGTCACATCACGCGCCGTCACGCTGAACTGATGGGCCGGGGATGACCGGAAGTCCTGCATCGTCCGAATTCACACGCGCAGAACCGGGTCGCGACCCCTTATTCACCCCTAAACCAGCACCTTGCCTTCGTCGGAGATGGCATTTTCGATATTTTCCTCGTCCACCTCGTCGGCCAGCAACATCTTGTTATGGGCTTCGCCCGAGGGGATCATCGGGAAACAGTTTGCGACCTTGTTAACGCGGCAGTCGAACAGAACCGGCCGGTCAACGGAAATCATTTCCTTGATGGCATCGTCAAGCTCATCGGGTTTTTCCGCCCGAATGCCGACGCCGCCATAAGCCTCCGCCAGTTTGACGAAATCCGGAAGAGCTTCGGAATAGCTCTGGGAATAGCGTCCGCCATGAGAAAGTTCCTGCCATTGGCGCACCATGCCGAGATATTCATTGTTCAGGATAAATATTTTGATCGGCAGGTTATATTGCACGGCCGTCGACATTTCCTGCATGGTCATCAAAACCGAGGCTTCACCGGCAATATCGATTACCAGTGAATCCGGATGGGCAACCTGCACACCGACCGCCGCCGGCAGTCCGTAGCCCATGGTGCCCAGGCCTCCGGAAGTCATCCAGCGATTGGGCTCCTCGAAACCATAAAACTGTGCCGCCCACATCTGGTGCTGCCCGACTTCGGTGGTAATGTAAGTATCCCGGTCCTTTGTCAGGGCATACAGACGCTCGATGGCGTACTGAGGCATGATACTGTCTTTGGGCTGGTCATATTTGAGACAGTTTCTGGCCCGCCATTTTTCGATCTGCTTCCACCATTGCTTATGCGCTTTTTTGTCGAGTTCCGGATTCCGGGCCCGCCAGACTTTGACCATCTCTTCCAGAACAAAGGCGACATCGCCGATAATCGGAATATCCACCGCAATATTCTTGTTCACCGACGACGGATCGATATCGATGTGGATCTTTTTTGAATTCGGCGAGAAGGCATCGACGCGGCCCGTGATGCGGTCATCGAAACGCGCCCCTACGCAAATCATGACATCGCAGTCGTGCATGGCCATATTCGCCTCATAGGTCCCGTGCATGCCGAGCATGCCCAGGAACTGGTCACTGGATGACGGAAAGGCCCCGAGCCCCATAAGGGTCTGGGTAATCGGATAGCCGGTCATTTTGACGAGGGTGCGCAACAGCTTGGACGCCACCGGACCGGAATTGATTACGCCGCCGCCGGTATAGAACATCGGTTTTTTGGCGTTGATCATCAGTTCAACGGCTTCGCGGATCGCCTGCTTGTCGCCCTTGGCCCGGGGCTTGTAGGTTTTGTGGGGCACATTTGAGTGATTCTCATAGGTGCCCTCGGCGAATTGAATGTCTTTGGGAATATCCACAACGACCGGCCCGGGGCGACCGCTAGAGGCCACATAAAATGCTTCGTGCAGAACCCGGGGCAGATCTTCAATGGATTTCACGAGATAGTTGTGCTTGGTGCACGGCCGGGTAATTCCGACGGTGTCGCATTCCTGGAAGGCATCGTTGCCGATGAGATGTGTCGGGACCTGACCGGTCAGGCAAACAATGGGAATGGAATCCATGAGGGCATCGGTAAGGCCCGTTACCGCATTGGTCGCTCCCGGACCCGAAGTCACCAGAACGACACCCACCTTGCCGGTGGACCGGGCATAGCCTTCGGCAGCGTGAACGGCACCCTGCTCGTGACGCACGAGCAAATGCTGCACATCATTGCGCTTGAAGAGGGCATCGTAAATCGGCAGGACTGCGCCGCCGGGATACCCGAATACGTGCTCGATACCCTGATCCACCAGGGTTTGCATTACCATTTCGGCTCCGGTCATTTTCCGCGCCATAGCGTTCTCCAATTACCTTTTTCAACGGCGTCCAAATTTCAATGGCATTCCATGATGCCTGCAACTCTGGTTCCTGCCCGCGTGCGGCCCGGCTTTGCCTGACCCGGACAGCTTGAATTTTTGTCCATCAACACGACAGAGGCGGGCAAAACGCCCGCCCGTAAATCTTTGCCGGTCCCCGATCTTCCGGACTTTTGCAACTGACCCGGAGAATTCTGCCACAACTAGAGAATTCTGACACTTTGGGTCGAATTACAAGCTCGAATTAAAGGTCCCGCTGCCCGAAAAACGACGGGAATTCAATTGATCGGCGGCGCAAATTATCCCCAGATGACAACAAGGTCAACCTGAAAATTGAATTATTCGAAAAATATTTTAAAATTTTCTTTAATAATATTACTTTTTATTCCACTTCCACGCAATCATATTGCGTCTGAGCCAGCTCATCTGCCGTTTTGCATAACGTCTTGTGTCCCGTTTGCTAAGCTCCGTTGCCGTTTCCAGGTCCATTTTGTGACGGATCACATCGATCAGATGCCGCAATCCCAGGGCGCCGTTGATGGGATTTTCCGGATCAATCCCAAGGGTCAGGAAGGTCTCCACCTCAGCCAGGGCCCCGCGCTCCAGCATCTCCTCAAACCGCCGGTCACACCGGTCGTAAAGAATTGCGCGTTCCGGAGCAATAACAAGCTTTTCGCATTTGTCCGCATCCAGGAGCGGCGCCGGCTTGATCTTTTGCCATGCCAGAAGGGACTTTCCGGTGGCCTCCAGAACTTCGAGTGCCCGCACGATTCGCTGCCGATCGGCTTTTTCAAGGGTCCGGGCCATGGCCGGGTCACGCTGGTTAAGCTGTTCGTGGAGTTCGGACCCTGGTTTTTCGAGCGCCTCGGCCCGCCAGTGGCGACGAATGTCGTCGGGAATATCGGGGACCGGAGACAGGCCTTCGAGCAGGGCCAGGAAATAAAGGCCGGTGCCGCCGACAATGATGGGTCGCTGACCCGCATCCCGCGCCCGCTGCAATTCGCCTTCCACATCCCGGAGCCAGGCGCCGACGGAATAGGGATCATGGCCCGAGCGAAATCCGTAGAGCCGATGCGGAAAAGCGCGCTCATCTTGCGGACCCGGGCGGGCCGTCAGCGTCGGTACTTCCTCATAAACCTGCATGGAATCGGCATTGATGATGACGCCGTTACAGTTCCCGGCCAGTTGCATCGCGGCTTCAGACTTGCCGCTGGCGGTCGGACCTGCAATAAGAACAGCCTCTGGATCACTCATTCCGGGATTCCGAAGGTTAGGCCGCAGCTTAACATTTGCGGACCGACCGGCAATCCACTGACAGACTTCTGCTTACATATTTGATCGCTATGCATACACACATATTGACATTAATCGGACCGCCGCAACAAGAGAGGCTTGATGCGGGCACAATAGACGAGGCCCGTAAAATTCTGTCCTCCCAATCGGACCTCAATTGGCTGGCGGCGGACGAGGCATGTGACCTCGCATTTTCCATGAAGGCCAACCCCGCCACTGGAAAATTTGACGGCCTCGCCGGACTGCGATCGGAAATTGAGAATCTGTGTACCCGGAAAGCCCTCGACTTTCATATCCACGACCTCCGGGGTCCCCGCAAAATGAAGCTCCTGATTTCAGACATGGATTCCACCATGATTGAGCAGGAATGCATTGATGAGCTTGCGGACATGGCCGGTTTCGGTGACCTCGTCAGCGCCATAACCGAGCGGGCCATGCGCGGCGAACTGGATTTCGAGGAGGCATTGCGGGAGCGGGTAGGCCATCTCAAGGATTTGAAACTCGACGTGCTCGGTCAGGTCTATGAAGAGCGGATCAAGCTCATGCCGGGCGCCCGGGAACTGGTGCAGACGATGCGCGCCAATGGCGCTTACTGCGTCCTGGTCTCAGGTGGCTTTACCTATTTTACGGCACGAATTGCCGATGAACTCGGCTTTCATGAAAACAGGGCCAACGTGCTGGAATCGGAAAATGACAAGCTTACAGGAACCGTCGGCGAACCGATACTTGGCAGAGCGGCAAAGCTCGACACCCTCGAGGAGCTGATCAAATCCCGCGGTCTCTTTAGAGATGAAACCCTGGCCGTCGGCGACGGGGCCAATGATCTGGCGATGATCCAGGCTTCAGGACTGGGGGTCGCCTACCGGGCCAAACCTATCGTGGCTCAGGATGCC
>JANQOC010000195.1 GCA_028279265.1 Hyphomicrobiales bacterium | reverse complement strand
AGAGAATGCTTTCGATGATAGCGCCTTAAAAATTCAAGCGGACCTGAAAAATGTCGTTCCCAGTGTAATTCGCAAAAATCTCCAGAATATCCAGATCCTCGGCGGTTTGGACCTACCGATTTCGGGTACGGTCTCCGTGGCCACGGACGGCAGCGGTAATATCACCGAGGGCACGGGCCGGCTTAAACTGGCAGCTGGACATTTGAAATTGCCGGGGGCAAAAGCTGCGGCTTTTCTCCTGGATGAAGGCTCGATCAATGCCGAATACCTGCCTGCGACCCATCAGATTGCTTTGCGCCCCTCGACATTCTTGTGGGGAGAAGGCAAAGCCACTTTGGAGGGAATGATTGAATATGCCGAGGCCACCGGCAGTGGTTTGCAGTGGAACTTTGATCTGAAATCCAGAGAGCTCGTTTTACCTGGCCAATCCGGTGCCCCGGCTGTTGCACTGGATAAATGGGAATTTGCCGGCGCTTACATCCCGTCAAACGGGACGCTGCGAATCCAGAAATATTTGGTCGGCAAAGGCACGTCCGCCCTGGAAATTGCCGGTTCCGTAACTCGGCAGGGCCAGGAGTTCAAAACCGATCTCAAGGGGGGCGTGTCCCCCATGCCCGTTCAGGTTTTTCTCAATCTGGTGCCCGGTTTTGTCATACCAACCGACTGGGCCCCGTACAAACGTCTGGTGCGCCACGGACGTATCGAGCAGGGACAGTTCCATTATATCGATCAAGCCCAGACGGATGCGGGCACGGGACAAATCAGGTCTCAACGTACCATGGATGCCCGCCTCGATGTGCGCGATACCAAATTGGAACTTTCAAACTCCGGCCTGACACTTGAAATTCCTGAAACCCGGCTCCTGGTGCAGCAGAACCAGTTCAATGTCGATATTCCCGAGGGACATATTTTTCTACCCTCGGGCCGGATCGCCAAATTCTCGGAGGGCGCGTTCCAGAGCCTGACTTCCCCGGAAGCCGAGGCCCGCGGTTCTCTTAAGTTCCGGACGTCGGGATCAGCAGCGGCCATGATCGAACTCCTGAAACAGCAACCCGTTTCCCTGCTGGACAAGCTCGATATGGATCTCGATGGCCTCGAGGGTGTTACCAATGGATTGATTGAGCTTGAAATACCGCTTTCGGAAACGCCCCGGCTCGCCAATATTTCCCTGAAGAGCCAGATCCGTCTCGAGAAACTGGGATTTGCCAACGTGCTTGGCGGTCTGCAGGTGCGGGGTGGACGTGTCGACTTCAATATCACGGAAAAAGCTATCAGGGCCGGTGGTGAAATCAGGATAAACGGCGTGCCGACACAGATCTCCTGGCAACGCATTTTCGGCGCCGGTGAAGCACAACAGCCCCCCATACGTTTTTCCGGTACTTTTGACGACTCGGCGCGTGATCAGCTGGGACTGAACCTCAACCGGTTTGTCGAGGGACCGGTCGATGTGGTTCTCTATTTTGATCCCCAGGAAACCAAAGATCGACGGCTGCGACTTGAGGCCAATCTCACGGATGCGGCGATTTATCTTGACCAGGTCCCTTGGGTCAAGCGTTTCGGTCGGCGGGCGCAGTTATCTTTCTACGTCGTGCCCGGGGAGGCCGGCAATATTTACCTCAGACATTTTCTTCTCGTCGGCCGCAATACGGCGGATATCGAGTTCAACGGCTTTATGCGTCTCGACAAAGACAAGAAAATGGTTGAGTACAATTTCGTCCGCTTTGCATTCGATGGCGAAAATGAGGTTGCAATCCAGGGTGTAAAGAGTGCGGATAATATCTGGAACGTCAATGCCCGGGGCGCTCGGTTCAACGGTCAGTCCATTTTCCGCGGGCTCTTCAAATCGGGCAATAAGGATGCGCTGATACGCGGCAAATGGAAACGCAAAAAAATTAATCTCGACCTGCGGGCCGAGATCGAAACAGTCTCGGGTTATTCAGATGCACAAATGCAATCCGTCAGCCTGAGTATGCAAAAACGTAAAGGCGAACTCACGAGTCTAGATGTCCAGGGGACATTGCCGAACAAAGCGCCGCTTGCTGCGCGTCTCGTGCGTCAGCAGGGGCGGGGACGGATCATTCTCGCGGAAACGAGCAATGCGGGCGCAGCCTTTCGCCTGATCGGTCTATATCCAAGTGCGGAAGGCGGACAGGCCTCGGTGCGGGTATTCCTCGACGGCGAGGGGGATGTTCAGCGAACGGGGACATTGTGGGCCCGTGATTTTTACGTCCTCGGTGATCCCGTTGTTCAGGAGGTTCTGAGCAGTGGCGGCAGTGCGCCATTCGGAGAATCGTTCGAATCACCCACAAATTCCGGTTCCGGCAAAAAGCAGGAAATACGGCAGCGAATTTTGTTCCAGCAACTGGAAATACCTTTTACCGTCGGATACGGGCAATTTGTCCTCCACAATTCAATTATCAACGGGCCGCTCCTGGGTGCGACGGTTCGCGGCCGTGTCGATTTCGAGAAAGAGCAGATCGATGTCGGCGGCACCTATGTGCCGCTCTACGGCATTAATTCGGCAATCGGCGTTTTACCGTTTATCGGTCAGATATTGACGGGAAGGCGCGGCGAAGGCTTCCTGGGCATCACATTCGGCATCCAGGGAAAACTTTCGCAGCCACAGGTTCTGGTCAATCCCATGTCGATGGTGGCACCCGGAATATTCCGGCAGATATTTGAGTTCGGACAGCCACCGCAAACACTGGACTCGCGGAACTAGTCAAATTACCGACAATGCAGAGAACAGAAGATATGTAGCAAGGGAGGTCGGCTTTTCTTCCCTCAATTGCTCTTTCTATAGTTTTCCGAACAGCTACGCCTTGTTGCAGGGGGCAGTATGACCAAGCACGAGCCAAACTAGCTGTCCCTGAGAACGAGCAAGGCGTGTTTTTTCTTACCCACGGACAATTTCAGAGGTTCGCCGCCCTCGAACTGATCGAGGGTCAAGACGGCTTTCTCATCGCTGACCGGAGCATCATCAATTCGAACCCCACCGCCGCGGATTAATTTGCGCACTTCGCTGTTGCTTTTCGCCAGTCCGGCCTGCACAAAAGCGGAAAGAACACCAAGCCCCTGTTCAAGTTCGGAACGCGCGATTTCTGTTTGCGGCAAACCTGCCGACGCGTGTCCTTCTTCAAATGTCTGGGTTGCGGTCTCGGCAGCCTTTTCCGCATTTTTGCGACCGTGGGCAAGAGTGGTCACCGCGGTGGCAAGAATCTTCTTGGCATCGTTGATTTCCGCTCCCTCCAATTTTTCAAGGCGCTCGATTTCATCAAGCGGCAATTCCGAGAATAATCGCAAAAAACGACCAACATCCGCATCTTCGGTATTACGCCAGTACTGCCAGTAATCATAGACGCTCAGCATCTCGGCATTAAGCCATACCGCCCCTTCCGCGGTTTTGCCCATTTTCGCGCCCGAGGACGTGGTCAAAAGGGCTGTTGTCAAACCAAATAGTTCAGCACCATCGACGCGCCGGCCGAGCTCGATGCCGTTGACGATATTGCCCCATTGATCCGAACCGCCCATTTGCAGGATACAATCATTCCGACGCTTGAGTTCGAGAAAATCAAAGGCTTGAAGGATCATATAGTTGAATTCGAGAAAGGTCAGGGGTTGTTCCCGGTCGAGACGGAGACGTACGGAATCAAATGACAGCATGCGGTTGATCGTGAAATGACGGCCATAGTCGCGCAAAAAGTCGATATAATTTAACCGGTCCAGCCAGTCCGCATTATTGATCATCAGGGCGTCTGTCGGACCGTCGCCAAAGGTCAGAAAATTGGAAAACACACCTTTGATGCTTTCCATATTGGCTTTGATCTTTTCATCGGTCAGGAGCTGGCGCGACTCGTCCTTGCCGGACGGATCACCAACTTTTGTCGTGCCGCCCCCCATAAGCACGATGGGTTTGTGCCCGGTCTGCTGCAGTTTCCGCAACATCATGATGCCAATCAGATTGCCCACATGGAGACTGGAGGCTGTACAGTCAAAACCGATATAGGCGGTTATTGTCTTTGAGCCCGCGAGTTCATCGAGTTTTTCGTGGTCCGTACACTGGTGAATGTACCCCCGAGTCTCTAGTTCTCTCATGAAATCTGAATTGTGCTTGCTCATAACGGCGGTCCATTTTAACCTGATGTGGCGACCTAGCGCAGGCAGGCCACGCTGTCAATTCCTATGGGGATCCGGTTCGTATATCGAATCCGACGGTCAAGGGCAGAAGCCGGTCGTCATGAAACAAGTGGAGCTGATTTCGGTTGCGTGTGTCGCGGTGGTACAAATCAGCAGTTTGTCGCCGATATCATGTCAAGAAATTGTCTCAGACGGCGAAGCTGTCAAATTTGCGAGTTTGTTTAACGCGCTGGCCTGGAGGTCACATCACTATGAACAATGAAAGCAAGCAAGAGGTGCTGGCCCTGGGCTTGATGAGCGGTACGTCCATGGACGGGATCGATGCCGCCCTCATCCGCACCGACGGACGTAATCAACTGACCTGCCTGAAGCAGATGTCCCGCCCCTATGATGTGTCCGAGCGACAAGTTCTGGAAAAGGCTGTTCTGGAAGCGGCTCGTCTGGACTCCCTGGATGTAGCCAACTGGACCGACGCGATCCACCAGGCTGATGCGTTGGTCACAAAAAAACATATTGAATTTGTGAAAGAATTCATGGGTCAGTTTTCCTTGTCGACCGGAGATTTGAGAATTGTCGGCTTTCACGGGCAGACCATTGCCCACCGTCCTGATAAGGGAGTAACCGTTCAGATCGGTAACGGGCAGAAGCTTGCAGCCGCTTGCGGTATTGACGTGGTATACGATCTGCGGGGGCGCGACGTTGCCGCCGGCGGGCAGGGCGCACCGCTCGTTCCCATCTATCATCAATGTCTGGTGCGACAGGCCGGGATCGAAGGCCCGGTTGTTGTCGTCAATATCGGCGGTATTGCCAATGTCACATGGATTCACGATGACGGATCGGAGAGTGGCGGGCACCTGCTCGCATTCGACACCGGGCCGGGAAATGTCTTGCTCGACCGATGGATGCAGGCACAAGCCGGAGAGCCTTTTGACGACAATGGGCAATGCGCTGCGTCGGGAGAAGTGAATCAGAAGGTTCTGAAGACACTTCTTCAGCGCCCCTATTTCCACCAGCGTCCGCCCAAATCCCTGGATCGGCTTGATTTTGACCTGGCCGCGTTGACAGGACTGGACCTGGCTGACGGTGCCGCGACCCTGGCGGAATTCACCGCCGAAAGTCTGGCCATGGCGACGTCCTTTTTTCCGGAAGAACCCAAGCAGTGGATTGTTTGCGGTGGAGGCGCCAACAATGGTTGGATTATGCAGCGGCTGCGGGACCGATTATCCGGTGAAGTCAGGACCGGAGCAGAGCTTGGATGGGAGGGTGATTTCATCGAAGCTCAGGCATTTGCCTATCTGGCCGTACGCCATCTCTCGAACCTGCCGATTACATTCCCGGGCACAACTGCCGTTCCCGCAGCGATGTCGGGTGGCCAGCTGGCGGCCGCCTAAAAA